>JBARAE010000132.1:0-2773 GCA_049791715.1 Micromonospora sp. | reverse complement strand
GCCCCGACCGGCCCCGGGTCGAATCCGGGCGGGAGCGGACCGCCGGCGACCAGCGCGCTGACCAGTGCCGCCTGCCGCGCGGCCAGGTTCCCACCGGCGTCGGTACCCGCTACCACCGAACCGGGATCGCGGCCGGGACCGGGATTCACGTGACCACCGGGTACCCAGACGCGGCGGCGAGCGCGTCCAGTTCGCCGCGCAGCTCGGTGGCCGGCGGGTAGTGGCCGTCGCGTTCCAGCAGCAGCGCTGGTGGCCGGTGCCGCGCGCAGAGCTCGGCCACCAGGTCGAGCGCCTCGGCGGGCACCGGGTCGGTGTGCGTGTCGTGGTAGTAGCCGCCCTGCTCCGCCCCACCCGCGACGTGCACGTACGCCACCCGCTCCAGCGGCAACCGGTCGAGCAGCGCGAGCGGGTCCGCCCCCCGGTTGCGGGCGTTGGCGTGCACGTTGGCGATGTCGAGCAGCAGCAGCGCCCCGGTGGCGTCCAGGATCTCCGTCAGGAAGGCCGCCTCGTCCAGCTCGTCGTCCGGCCAGTCGAAGAGCGCGGCGATGGGTTCCAGCGCGATCGGCACCGGCAGCTCCGCCTGCGCCCGACGGACGTTCGCCGCCACCGCGGCCACCGCCGCCCGGCTGCGCGGCAGCGGCAACAGATGACCGGCCTCCAGCCCGCCGGCGCGCACGAACGCGATGTGCTCGCTCACCAGCGGCGCGTCGACCGCCGCGGCCACCCCGGCCAGGTGGGCCACCCGGGCCCGCTCCACCGGCTCCGCGCCGCCGAGGGAGAGCTTCACCCCGTGCGGTACGACGGTGACGCCGCGCCCGCGCAGCTCGGCGAGCCCGGACGGCAGTGGCCCGGACGGGGCGACCGCCTCGGCGACCACCTCCACGAAGCGCAGCCCGGGCAGGGCGCAGACGAAACCGGCGATCTCCGGCCGCCAGCCGATGCCCACGCCGTACGGGCCGGTCATCCGCCGCACCCGCCCCCGCCGCAGCCGCCACCCCCGCAAGAACTGCCGCCGCCGCACGAGCTCCCCCCGCCCCCGCACGAGGTTCCCCCGCCGCCGCAGCTCGACGAGGAGCCGCCGGTGCCGGAGAGCGCCTGGCGCTGGATGTCGGCCTGATCGGCGAAGCCCGGATCCATGGTCCAGATCGTGCCGGTGCCGAAGAGTGCCACCCCCATCGCGACGTCGGACGGGCCGTAGGTGGCGTACGCCGGGGCCGAGTCGGGCGCCAGGTAGGTGTGCCGGCGGCGCAGGTCGCGCAGCGCCCGGTCCGCCGCCCGGGTCCGCCAGGGCACCCGGCCGAGCAGCAGGAAGGCAATGAAGAGCCCGACCAGGGTGAGCATCAGGAAGCCGGCCGGGCGGCCGTTCGACAGTCCGACGAAGGCCCGGACGCCGCCCAGCACGAGGAGCGCGACGATGAGCATCGGCCCGCGGCGGACGGCGGCGCGCCGGGCCGGGCTGAGCGCCAGCCCGCGCTGATGCAGGCCGTCCCGGAGCTGGTCGAGGGCCCGGGTCACCCACTCGTCCCGGCGCAGTTCCCGGGCGAAGACGTGCCGGCCGGCCGCGTTGTAGATGGCCTGGTCCACCGGGGTCGCTCCGGCCGGCATCGGGCCGCCGGTGGTCAATCGCCGGTCGGGCTGCACGCCGACGGCTCCGCTGCGGCGCAGGCCGCCGAGCGCCGTCCAGATCGCCAGCTGGTCGCCCCCGTTGAGGAACGCGACCTGCTGCGGGCCGAGCTGCCCGATGCCGCCGATCGGCGTACCGGCCAGGGCGCGGAACCGGTGGATCACCGTGCCGACGACCACCAGGGCCGCCGCCAGGAGGAACCAGCGCAGGAAGACGGGGCCGGGGATGCCCCAGGTGTCACCCGGTGCCGCGAGGACGGTCATGGTCTGCTCCTGTCGCGCGGGGGGACGCGGCACCATTGTGGAGCAGACCCGCCAGCCCTGATCCCGCCCGCGGGCCGAGTTACCAGACCGAGATCCGGCCCGGCTCAGCGGCGGCGGACGGCCTCCTCGACGAGGTCCAGCACCGGCCCCAGGTCGCCGGCGGGGCGTCCCATCGCCAGGTGCAGCACCAGGCCGTCGTAGGCCAGTTCGAGGAACTGGGCCAGCACGTCGATCGGTACGTCCTCGCGCAGCACGCCGGCCTCGCGCTGACGGACCAGCCGCTCCCGGGTGGCCTCGGCGATGGCCGCCGAGCGTTCGGCCCAGCGCTTGGCGAAGGCGGGGTCGGTCCGCAGTCGCCGGGAGACCTCGAGCTGGCTGCCGAGCCAGCCGGTGGTGTCCGGGGACATCGCCCGGGCGAGCAGATCCCGCATGACCTGGACCAGGCCGTTGCGGGCCACGGTCTCCACCATGGCGGCGGCGTCGTCCTCGGCCACCGCCAGGAAGAGCGAGTCCTTGTCGCGGAAGTGGTGGAAGATGGCGCCCCGGGACAGTCCGGTCGCCTCCTCCAGCCGCCGTACGGTGGCACCCTCGTAGCCGTGCCGGGCGAAACAGGCCCGCGCGGCGGCGAGGATCTCGTGTCGGCGCGCGTCGAGCTGGTCCTGGCTTACTCTGGGCACGGAACGATCGTGTCAGGTGACCCGACCCGATGCAAACCGTACGTACGGCTTGGTTCGCGTTCCGCAAGATCGGCTCCCGTCGGCGCTCCGGTTAGGATCGCCGGGTGACCCAGGCCGCCCCCCTTCCCGAGCACCCGCTGACCGTGGCGGCCGTCCAGGCCGAGCCGGTCCCCGGCGACGTCGCCGGCAACGCCGCCACCGCGGCCCGG
>JBARAE010000131.1:0-1953 GCA_049791715.1 Micromonospora sp. | reverse complement strand
CTGCGGGGGTGAGCCGCGCGACATCTGCGGTCCGCGTCCCGCGTGCCGCGCCCGACCCGTGCCGGGCGCGGGCGTGACGGTCGGTAGGCTTTCTGCACATGAGCACGCCTCGCCCCGTCCTCGTGGTGGACTTCGGAGCCCAGTACGCCCAGCTCATCGCGCGCCGGGTGCGTGAGGCGAAGGTCTACTCGGAGATCGTCCCGCACTCGATGCCGGTGGCCGAGATGCTGGCGAAGAACCCGGCCGCGATCATCCTCTCCGGCGGCCCGTCCAGCGTCTACGCGCCGGACGCCCCGCAGATCGACGCCGGCATGTTCTCCGCCGATGTCCCGGTCTTCGGCATCTGCTACGGCTTCCAGGCGATGGCGCAGGCGCTCGGCGGCACGGTCGCGCGGACCGGCAACCGGGAGTACGGCGGCACCCCGCTGCACGCCCGCGCGGAGGCCGGGGTGCTGCTCCGGGACCTGCCGGACGACCTGCCGGTCTGGATGAGCCACGGGGACTGTGTCACCGAGGCGCCGACGGGCTTCACGGTGACCGCCGAGTCGGCGGGGGCGCCGGTGGCAGCGTTCGAGGACGTGGCCGGTCGTCGGGCCGGGGTGCAGTTCCACCCCGAGGTCGGGCACACCGCGCACGGCCAGGAGATGCTGACCCGCTTCCTCTACGACATCGCGGGCATCGAGCCGACCTGGACGCCGGAGAACATCATCGACGAGCAGGTCGCCCGGATCCGCGAGCAGGTCGGCGACAAGGAGGTCATCTGCGGCCTCTCCGGCGGGGTCGACTCCGCGGTCGCGGCCGCCCTCGTTCACAAGGCGGTCGGTGACCAGCTCACGTGCGTCTTCGTCGATCACGGCCTGCTCCGGGCCGGCGAGGCCGAGCAGGTGGAGAAGGACTACGTGGCGGCCACCGGCATCAAGCTGAAGGTGGTGGATGCGCAGGACCGGTTCCTGGGTGCCCTCGCCGGCGTGATCGACCCGGAGCAGAAGCGCAAGATCATCGGCCGCGAGTTCATCCGGGTCTTCGAGGCCGCCGCCCGGGAGATCGCCTCGCACGGTGACGTGGAGTTCCTGGTGCAGGGCACGCTCTACCCGGACGTGGTGGAGTCCGGGGGCGGCACCGGCACCGCCAACATCAAGAGCCACCACAACGTCGGCGGGCTGCCGGAGGACCTGAAGTTCGCCCTGGTCGAGCCGCTGCGCACGCTCTTCAAGGACGAGGTCCGGGCGCTCGGCCTGCAGCTGGGGCTGCCCGAGGCGATGGTCTGGCGGCACCCGTTCCCGGGCCCCGGCCTGGCCATTCGGATCATCGGCGCGGTGGACCGGGAGCGGCTGGACGTGCTCCGTCGGGCCGACCTGATCGCCCGGGAGGAGCTGACCGCCGCCGGTCTGGACCGCGGCGTCTGGCAGTTCCCGGTGGTGCTCCTGGCCGACGTGCGCAGCGTCGGCGTGCAGGGCGACGGGCGCAGCTACGGGCATCCCGTGGTGCTGCGCCCGGTCTCCAGCGAGGACGCGATGACCGCCGACTGGTCCCGGTTGCCCTACGAGGTGATTGCCCGGATCTCCACCCGGATCACCAACGAGGTGCCCGAGGTCAACCGGGTGGCGCTGGACGTGACCAGTAAGCCCCCGGGCACCATCGAGTGGGAGTGACGCCGGTTCATCCGGCCGGCCGCCGCGCCGATCTCGGTGACCGTCGGGACTCATACCGTGATCGGTCCCTTGTTTGGGTCGTAGAGTCAAGAATCCGACTCTTTTCGACTGTGGTATCCCGGGAAGGGGAGAATTTGCTCCCGTGACCACCTTGCTGGAGCCGCTCCGCAGGATCGCGGCATACGCAGTCTGTGCTGATTCACTCGGCCGAGTGTTGCTGGTCCGGGCGTCGGAGCGCTCCGGCACCCCCGGCGCGTGGTCGTTGCCGGGAGGGGCGGTCGACCACGCCGAGGACCCGAAT
>JBARAE010000130.1:0-2061 GCA_049791715.1 Micromonospora sp. | reverse complement strand
GGGGAGCGGTGCTGATCGCCCGCCGTCGCCGGCACCCGGAGCGGGACCGGTCCGGCGGCTCCGGTCAGGGCTGGTAGTCCCCGGGCACCACTGCCGGGTCGACCCACCGCCCGGGCACCGGGGCGTCCCGCAGGAACGCCCGGACCGCCGCCAGGTACCCGTCGGGCCGGTCCGCGTACGCCTCGTGGCCGGCGCCGGGCAGGTAGCAGAGGACGCCGGCGGGGAAGAGGTCGAGGTAGGCGGCTGCGGACGCCCAGCTCAGGTAGTCGCACTGCCCCTTGATCACCAGGACCGGCAGCCGGCTGCCACGCAGCGCCGGCCGGACCTCCGGAACCGGCGGGCGGCGCAACGACGTCGGCACCTGGTTGGCGTAGAAGCCCAGGCCGTGCAGCGCGGTCCCCTCGTGGCCGGGGCAGTGCAACCCGGGAAGGGTGGCGGCGTACACCCGGTCCTGCCGGGCGTCCACCTCTCGGTCACCGGCGTAGGCGTGCGCGGCGGCCGGATCGACCTGCACCAGACCCCAGGTGAGCAGGGCCCGCGGCGGTGCGAGCAGGCCGTAGAGCCGCAGCCGCTGCCGCAGGTCGAGGCGGGACTGCGGGGTGCCCGGCGGGGCGTCCGGCGCGAGATCGCCGGGGGAGGAGAAGACGACCCGCTCGACCCGGTCCGGGTGCGCCGCGAGGTACGCGGCAGCCAGCACGGCGCCGTATGAGTGGCCGACCAGGATCATCCGCGGGGCGCCAACGCGTAGCCGCACCTGCTCCAGGTCGGCCACGGCGAGATCGAGGGTGTAGCGGCGCGGGTCGGCCAGGCGGGACGAGTCCCCGGTGCCCCGCTGCGCGTACGCCCACACGTCGTGCCCGTCCTCAGCCAGCGGGGCGAGGGTGGTGAGATGACCGGCCAGGTCCGGCACCCCGGGACCGCCGTGCAGCACCACCACCGGCGTGCCCGGTCGGCTCGCCCGCACCACCCCGTACGCCAGCCGGCTCCCGTCCGGCAGCCGCCAGACCCCCGCCCCCGGTGGGGCGGCCGGTGGTCGTACCGGGTCGCCGAGCGGGACCAGCACCGCCGCCAGGCCGACGGCGACGCCGACCAGCCCGACAACCAACGCCCGCCACCGTGACCTCAGCACCCGTCGGGTGGCGCCGAGCCACGCGATCAGGGCGGCCGCCGCACCGGCGGCGAGGAACACCGCCGGTCGTGGCGTCAACGCGGCGACCCCGAGGGTCACCGCCGGCGCCGCCAGCACGGCCAGCAGGGCCGCCCCGACGAGCGGAAGGAACCGTCGCCGACCGGTTGTCGCGGCCTCCGGTCCCCTCATGCCATCGACTCTAGGTGCGGGCCCGCGGCGAGGGCTTCCCCCACCGTGGGGAGTCCGGCTAACCTGCGCGGGAATGGTCGGTGCCATCAGGGTTCACGGGGGACGAGATGACCGGTCACCGCGATTCACACAGGCCGGCGATCGGCCTGGAGACGGCGCGCCAGGTGCTCGCGGCGCAGCCCTTCAGCGGCCTGCTCGGTGCCCGGCTGGCCACCTTCTCGCCGGGCCTGGCGGTCCTCGAGGTGCCCGTCCGCCGCGAGCTGACCCAGCAGAACGGCTTCCTGCACGGTGGCGTGCTCGCCTACGCCGCCGACAACGCCATCACCTTCGCCGGTGGCTCGGTCCTCGGTCCGCGCGTGCTGACCGGCGGCATCACCATCACCTACCTGCGCCCGGCTGCCGGTGAGCTGTTGGAGGCCCGGGCCACCGTGGTGGACGCCGGCCGCCGGCAGGCGGTCTGCCGCTGCGAGCTGGTGGTGCACCACGGCGACCGGTCGGTGCTGTGCGCCGCCGCCCAGGGCACCGTCGTGCTGGTCGGCGCGTCGGGAGAGGACTCCGAGGCAGGTCGCTCGACCGGGTGACCCCACCGGCGGGCGTCACCGCGGGTGAGGGAGCCGTTGCCGGCCGGACCGCCCGCCGATCCTGATAGACAGGGCAGCGTGGGTGTGCGGAGCCGGTCGGGCCCGGCCGCCCGGTGGGCCGCCGGGTGGCTGACGGTGTGCGCGGTCGCGGCGGGCCTCGCC
>JBARAE010000129.1:0-2255 GCA_049791715.1 Micromonospora sp. | reverse complement strand
ACCCGGCGCACGTCGGCCTGCTCCGCCGGGTCGGGCGCCCGGCCGCCCCGGGCCGCCGCCGTCCGGTCCAGCAGCAGCGCCACCGCGTCGCTCTCCGCCCCGTCCGAGCGGGGGTCGACCGAGAGGGGCGGGATCCGCCACACCACCTCGCCCGGCACGCCGAACGACTCCCGGCTGGTGGCGAGCACCCGCACGCCCCGGCCACCGGCCAGCAGGCGGGAGATCACCTCGGCCGAGGCGGCCGGCTGGGAGTCGCAGGTGTCCAGCACGATCAGCATCCGGCGGGCGGCGGCGTACTCGACCAGGGTGTCCACCATCGGACGGCCCGGCTCGGGGCGCAGCCCGAGCACGGCGGCGATCTCGAACGCGACGAGCCCGGGGTCGGTCACCGCGGCGACGTCGACGAACCAGACGCCGTCCGGATAGGACTGCACCACACCGGAGGCCAGCTCCACCGCCAACCGGGTCTTGCCGGCGCCCCCCGCGCCCAGCACGGTCACCAGCCGGTGCCGCTCCACCAGCCGCCGCAACTCGGCCCGCTCGGCCTCCCGGCCGACGAACGAGGTGACCTGGGTGGGCAGGTTGTGCGCCACCGCGTCGGCGGTACGCGGCCGCGGGAACCGCCGCTCCAGACCGGGCGCGACGAGCTGAAAGAGCCGTTCCCGGTCGTCGAAGCCACGCAGCCGGTGCAGTCCCAGGTCCAACAGGGACGCCCCGGCCGGCAGCGGGTCGGCGTGCCGCGCGGTGGCGGCGGAGCACAGCACCTGCCCCCCGTGCGCGGCGGCGGCCACCCGGGCGGCCCGGTGCACCTCGGGGCTGGCGTACTCGCCGTCGCGGGGCTCGGCGTACCCGGTGTGCAGCCCCATCCGGACCCGGGGCGCGGCCTCCGGGGTGGGCCAGTCGTGGTCGGCCAAAGCGCGTTGCGCGGTGAGGCAGGCGGTGAGCGCCGCGCCCGCGTCCGGGAAGGCCAGGAAGAACGAGTCGCCCTCGGTCAGCAGCTCCGCGCCTTCGGTCCCCGCCAACGTGTGGCGCAGCAGCCGGCGGTGTTCCCACAGCACCGGGCGGTAACCCGGACCGAGCAGCTGGGCCAGCCGCGTCGAGCCCTCGATGTCGGTGAACACGAAGGTCACCCATCCGCTCGGCAGGTGGACCCGTGGCGACATACGTGGAACCTCCGCCCCCTGACGTCGGATTCATGCTGCCCTATGATCGCGCCGTCACGCATCGTGAGAACGGCCGGGCAGATTCCGCCCCAAGGTGCCACCCGATTTCGCCGCCGGCAAGGTAGGGACCGACGGGCGAGACGAGGTCAGGGACCCTCAGCAGCCGCAGGCACCGCCGCAGCAGCCGCCGCCGGCCGCGGGAGTGGACGCGCCGCCGAACGCCGCGGCGCCACCCCGACCGGTGACGGCGACGGCGGAGAGCAGCTTGACCGTGTCGGCGTGCCCCTGGGGGCAGGACGCCGGCTCGCCGGCCTCGGCCATCGGCCGGTTGACCTCGAAGGTGTCGCCGCAGGCGCGGCAGCGGAACTCGTACCGGGGCATGCCACCAGCGTACGTCCGGGCCTGACGTCGGTAGCGACATGGGTGATACTCGACAGGTGGTGGACGGCGAGGACAGATCGACCATTCGGCCCCTCCGACCGGCCGCGCCGCCCGCCGGCTCGGCCGGCGCGCCGTCGACCCCGCCCCTCCCCCAGCCCCGCGTCGAAACCGCCGACACAAAGACCGACCAGGTCACGAAGACCGGCCGGGCCGCGAAGACCGGCGGGGTCCTCAAGGACGACCAGGTCGGGCAGACCGAGCAGATCGCGAAGGCCGGGGCCGCGACGAAGCCGACCGACGGCAAGGGCACCGCGGGTCCGGCGGTCGGGACGGCGACGTCGGAGCGGAGCGGGAAGGACGCCCCGGTCCCGACGGCCCGTGAACTCGCCACCGGCGCGACGCGAGCCGCGCGGGCGTGGGCCCGCCGCCCCAGCGGACGGGTGGTCCTGCCCGGCGTGTTCCTGCTGGCCCTGGTGGCGTCGACCGCCGCGGCCGGCGCACTGCTGGTGCCGGGCAGCGCACCGGATCCGGAGCCGGTGGCCGTCGACGCCACCGCCACCATCTCCGTCACCGCCGTACCGCAGGGCGGCGCGCTGCCCGCGGTGACCACCACCGCCGTACCGGGGCTGCCCGGCGCGACCGGGCTGCCCGGCACTCCCCTGCCGACCGGCACGTCGTTCCCCGGCGGGACGCACCCCACCGGACCCGTCG
>JBARAE010000128.1:0-5796 GCA_049791715.1 Micromonospora sp. | reverse complement strand
CGACCGTGGACACGGTCGGACCGAACGGCGGACCCTACGCGTCGCCCCCGCCGACGATGCGGTGTTCCCCGGTGCTCGGCAGGTGTTCCGGCTGCGTCGAGACACCGGCGGCCTGGACGGGCAACGCACCGGCAAGGAAGTCGTGTACGGCATCACCAGCATGCCCGACCAACTGGCCGCACCCGTGCACCTCAACCACTACGTTCGCCAGCACTGGTGCGTGGAGGACCGGCTACATTGGGTCAGGGACGTCACCTTCCACGAAGACGCTTCCCAGCTCAGAACCGGCTCTGCGCCCCGCGCCCTGGCTACCTTCCGTAACCTCTCTATCGGCGCCTACCGGCTCGCCGGACGCGCGAACATCGCCCACGCCCGCCGCGACCTGCATGACCGCGCCGAGGTCTTCGCTGCCTACGGAATATAGCAAGCCATCACCAAGACGGACAGAACGAAACAACGCCGGGGCCCTGGGGTCCAGTCGAGCTTCGCCGGGTAGCCCGGGGGAATTGCACCCCCGGGCCCCCACGGATCCGGACGTGAACCTCTCCAGGTTATGCCGAACTCCAAATAAATCGGACTATGCCGAGTCCAGGATTATGCCGAGTTGGCCGCTCAGGGTGGGTGTCGTGCCTGCTCAGGGACGATGTGCATGGTGAGCTCCTCGGCATAATCAGAGGGCTTCGAGGAAGGTCAGCAGCGTGTCGGGTGGGTGGTAGCGGCCGGGGGCGGTTCCCGGTGGTGTGGTGCGGGCCAGCGCCTGCTCCTTGAGCGCGAGGTCGGCGTGTAGGTAGGCCTGGGTGGACTGAACCGATTCGTGGCCCAACCACAGCGCGATCACCGAGGTGTCGACGCCGGCCTGGAGCAGGCGCATCGCTGCGGTGTGACGCAGAACGTGCGGTGTGACGTTCTTGCTGGCCAGGGTTGGGCAGTGGTGGATCGCAGTATCGACGTGCTTGGCCAGTAGCCACGCGATCGCGTCGGTGGTCAGCGGTCGGCCGCGTCGGCTGGGAAACAGCGGATCGGTGGGATTGCCTGCTCGTTCGTTCAGCCAGACCGTCAACACCGCCACGGTCTGACTGGTCAGTGGGGTGACGCGTTGCTTTCTGCCTTTGCCCACGCAGTGCACGCAGGCACCGGTGCCCAGGTGCGGATCGCTGTTGGCGAGGTGCGTCAGTTCGGACACTCGTAGTCCTGTTTGGACGGCCAGGGTGAGCAGGGTGTGGTCTCGGCGCCCGTACCAGCCGGTGCGGTCGGGTGCGGCGAGCAGCGCGTCAACCTCCTGCGGGGTGAGGAAACAGAGTGTGGTTTGCTCGTGCAGCTTGGACGGGATGGCGAGCACTCGCTGGATCAGCCCGGCGTGTTCGGGATGACGCAGGGCGGCGTAGCGAAACAGCGACCGGATCGCGGTCAGCCTGGCGTTGCGGGTAGTCGCGGTGTTGCCGCGCTCGGTCTCCAGGCGGGTAAGGAACGCGGTGACCAGCCCAGCGTCCAGGTCGGCGAGGTCCAGCCGGGAGGGCGGCTTTCCGGTACGGTCCTGCGCGAACAGCAGCAGCAGCCGCCAGGTGTCGCGGTAGGCGGCAACCGTGTGGGCGCTGGCGTCACGCTCGGTTGCCAGCCGCTGGGTGAAGAACGCCTCGAGAGTGGGGGCCAACGTGCTCATCGGTGCACTCCGGTCGAAGGTTCCAACCGCTTGCCGGCCAGGGCCAGCAGCTCGGGGACGGCCTGCAGGTACCAGTAGGTCGATGAGGGACGGGCATGCCCGAGGTAGGCCGATAGCAGCGGCATCCGGACCGCGACGTCGCCGCCGTCGCGGTACCAGTCCAGCAGCGTGCGAACCGCAAAAGCATGCCGCAGGTCGTGCACCCTCGGCCGTCGTGACCCGCCGCGAGGAGTCAGCCCGGCCTCATCGACCAGCCTGGTGAACACCGCCCGAACCCTCCGCCCGGTCAGCCTGCGGCCGCGAACGGAGATGAAGAAGGCCGACGTGGACGGTCGCGGACAAAGCCGATCCCGCTGCGCGGCATAGTCGCGTAGGACCGCGACGGTGGACGGATGCAGCGGCAGCCGCCTGGCCTTATTGAACTTGGCCTCGCGGATGGTCAGCCATCCGGCGGCGAGGTCGACATCGCCGCGGTCGAGACCGATCGCCTCACCTTCGCGCATCCCGGTCACCGCCAGCAACCCGAACAGGGTGCGGTGGGTCGCCACCCGCAGCGGATGGCTGAGCACCGAGGTGAGGGCGGCCAGCAGCGCGTCGATGTCGGCCTCGGTGAACAGGTATGGGATGGGACGGGTGCGGCGGTAAGCCAGCAGATCGGCCGGCGGCACCTGGGTGGCAGGCTCGAAAGGCTGCAGCCAAGACGCGAACCCACGTATCACCGACAGCCGCTGCCTCCACCGGAACCGGTCCACTCCCTGCGGTGTCATGGCCCAGGCCAACGCGGCCTCGACGGTCAGCGCCGCAGCGCCGCACTGGTCGAGATAGGTGACGAACTGCGGTAGCAGCCGGCCGTGGTCTTCCAGCTTGAACCCCAACGACCGGCGGATCGCCAGGTACTGCTCGACCCGTTCGTGCAGCCCGTTCATGCCGCACCTGCCGGCCAGGGCCGGGCGACCACGGCGAGTGCCGCCTGGTCGTCTCGGGCGTAGTGCGCCGTCACCGACACATCCCGGTGCCGCAACGCCTGCCCGATCTCCACCAGCGGCGCGCCAGCGGCACGCATCGCGCAGGCGGCGCTGTGGCGTAGCCGGTGGGCGCCGATGCGAGGCAGCCCAGCACGGTCACATGCTCGGGCGACCACCTGGTTGACCCCGGTATGGGTCAGTCCGACGTAGGGGGCGTGGACGTGCAGGAACAGGCTGCGGCACGCGCCGCGGCGGCGGCCGCGCCGGCAGTAGTCGGCGATGGCCCGCCCCACATCGACCGGCAGCGGCAGCCGCTCCCGCCGGTTGCCCTTGCCGGGAACCTCGATCTCACCGGCCCGCCAGTCCAGGTCATCCACGCTCAGCGCGGCCACCTCACCGGCCCGCAGACCCAGCCGCGCCAGCACGGTCAGGATCGCACGATCGCGGCGGCCCACGCTGGTACGCCGGTCGCAGCATGCCAGCAGCCGGCCGATCTGATCGGGTGCCACCGCCCGCGGCAGCCCGTTATCCCGCCAGCCCGGAGCGGCCGGCACCGCACCGGTCAGCGACGTCGGCGTGTAACCGGCCACATGCAACCATCCCAGCAATGCCCGCAGCCCGGTCGTCACGTTGTTCAGCGACCCGGCGCTGCACCGGGCCGCCTCCGCCAGCACGAACATGCTGACCTGCTCGGCGCCCACCCCGGCGATCCCGTCCGGCCCGTCGCTTTGCGCGGCGAGGAACCGGGCAGCAACGCCACCGTAGTTGCCAACGGTGGAGGCGGCCAGCCCACGCTCAGCGGCCAGATAGCCAACGAACGCCTCCAACAACCGCTCCCGCGCAGTCACGGCAACCACGGGAGCCGGCTGAGGCACAACTCCCAGCCCTCGCAGATACTCCAGCAGCGGGGCCATTGCCCGCGCCGTCAGCTGACGATCGTCCCGACTGACCACACGTCGATGGGACACAAACCGTTCCAGATCCACATCAGACAGCTCACCGGCATCCCGACTACGATCGGCCAGCCACC
The DNA here is from genome assembly GCA_049791715.1 of Micromonospora sp. Classification (GTDB taxonomy): domain Bacteria; phylum Actinomycetota; class Actinomycetes; order Mycobacteriales; family Micromonosporaceae; genus Micromonospora. The sequence goes on along the minus strand of JBARAE010000128.1, from coordinate 2,141 downwards.
GGCTCAGACGCGCCATCAACAGCAGCAGCCCCGTCGTTCGGCTCCGCGAATAGCCCCGGCCTCAGCAATTCAGACTGATTCCCCGCCATCGATGGCGATGAGGGAAAGGTGCACCCGACCTGCGAGGATGTGGTTGCTGAGACCGTATCCACAGTAGAAGCGGGTGCACCTTTCTGGTGAGTAAGAGTATCGGGTGGGACGAACGGCTGTCGCTGGCTGTCGGGGGCGGGAACCTGGTTGGCCACGCGGGTGCGGTGCTGCTGCGCCGGTGCGCTGATCGCAGCGGGCTGACCGGGGCGTTGAGCAAGGCCTTGCCCAGGGGCAATGGGCCCGGGTGGTGGGATCGGGGCACGGTGCTGGTGTGCTTGGCGGTCTCGATCGTGCTCGGCGCGACCTGCCTGTCCGATATCAACCTGTTGGCCCATCAGGTGGGGGTGTTCGGGGACCCGCCGTCGGACTCCACGGTTCGTCGGATGCTCGACAGCCTCGACGAGGCGGCGCTGCGCGGGATCGCCAAGGCCCGACGGAAGGTTCGCACGCGGGTGTGGGATCTCCTCGCTGGGCGTCCGGGCGGGTTTGCCTGGCTGACGGTGGCGGGCAAGCTGCTGACGGGTTGGGTGGTCATCGACCTGGACGCCACGTTGATCACCGCGCATAGCGACAAGCAGGGCGCCGCGGCGACCTTCAAACGGGGATTCGGCTTCCACCCCCTGGGAGCCTGGTGCGCCAACACGGGCGAGTCCCTCGCCATGCTGCTGCGTCCCGGCAACGCCGGTTCGAACACCGTCAGTGACCATATCCGGGTCCTGGCCGAGGCATTCGAGCAGATTCCGGTGAGATACCGCAAGAAGATCCTCGTCCGGGTCGACGGCGCCGGAGCCACCCATGACCTCCTGGAACACCTCACGCGGATGAACACCCTCTGGCGCAGCGTGCGGTTCACGGTCGGATGGACGATCACCGACACCGACGAGGATGCGATCGCGGCCCTGCCCGAGGCGGCCTGGGCCAACTCCCTCCATCAGGACGGGGAAGCGACCACGGCCGCGGGGGTGGCCGAGCTGACCGGGTTGGACGCCCGAGCCGAGGCGTGGACTCCCGGCCTGCGGCTGATCGCCCGGCGCACCAAGCCCGCAGCCCGGCACAAGAACAAACTCACCGTCCTGGAACGGCGAACCGGGTGGCGCTACGCCATCATCGCCACCAACATCACCCGGCTATGGGGCATCCCCGGCTCCCACCATCCCCAATGGATCGACGCGTTGCACCGTTCTCACGCCACCGTGGAAGACAGGGTCCGAACGAACAAGGCCATGGGACTACGCAATCTGCCCTCCCAGTCCTGGAAGGTCAACCAGGGCTGGGTCCTGGCGGCCAACATCGCCGCCGACATCAACGCCTGGACCCGCCTGCTTGGTCTGTATGGCCAGCCCGACCTGGCCAGCGCCGAACCCGAAACCCTGCGATACCGCCTGCTGCATCTACCCGCGAAACTGACCACCCATGCCCGACGACGCTGGTTGACCATCGCCGAGACCTGGCCCTGGGCACAGGCGTTCACCCTCTGCTGGCAGCGCCTGAGTTCGCTGCCACTGCTCGCCTGACCAGCGACAACCAGCCCAACGACCTCGAAAGGACCCACACCGGCCAGGAGACCCGGCGCCCACACGGCGACACGCGACGCACGTACACCCCACCACGAGGGACAAAACAGGTCAAGCCGAACCCATCAGGAAGGACGAAACTCGTCTGACGAATCGAGGCCAACCACTACTCGTTTCACATCATGGACCCGGTCTGGGGACATGTGACGATCAAGATGTCCGGACATCCGCCGTTCGGCGCGCAGGTCATCCTCAACGGCCACGAGTACGTCGCCCGTGCCGCGCAGGTGGCCGGGATACGGTTCACCAAGGAGGGGAACTGCTTCACCGCGGTTGCCGACCCGCAGGCCCTGGCTCAGGTCGCAGACACCTTGTCGCAGGATGCGACTGTAGGGCGTCTGAGCCAGGTCTGCGACCGATGGATCTACACCGCCTGCCTGTGCTTCGGCCTGGACTGCGACGAGCAAACCCGCAGCGGCTTCCGCTACAACTACTCGATCTTCCAGGTTGAGTATTCCCGCAACCTGCTATTTCGGG
>JBARAE010000127.1:0-7802 GCA_049791715.1 Micromonospora sp. | reverse complement strand
GGTCCGCGGGCCTCTTCCCCGCCGACTGCCTCGCCTGGGTGGGCGGTCTGACCACAGCCGCATGGGCGCGATACGAGTTCGATCTGACGGTCGGGCAGTTCCTGCGAGCGGTCCAGGTCGGCCTGGCCGCCGCCGTGCTGCACCTCGCCGTCTACTGGATCCAGCGCCGACGGTGGGGCCGGTCTCCGCTGGGCAGTGCGCAGGAGGCGCTCGCACTGGCCGCGACCGCCGCGTGCACCGGCGTCGTCCTGCTGATCGCGGTCGTCTCGCTCATGGAACGGCCGGTCCCGGCGAGTTCACCACCGGTCGGGGCCGCGATAGCGCTGCTCTGCATGCTGCTGACCCGCCTGGCTTACCGCCGCCGGACCGACCGGGCACTACGTCCCGATGCGCGATCCGCCACCGCGGTGCTGCTGTTCGGGCTGGGCTCGGCCGGGCAGTCGCTGCTCCGGGCGTTGCTGAGCGACCCGCGGGGCCGGTACCTGCCGGTCGGGCTCCTCGACGACGACCTGGGAAAGCGCCACCTGCGCATCGACGGTGTGCCGGTGCTCGGCGGGCGCGACGAGATCCCCGGCGCGGTGCGGCGGACCGGCGCCAGAACGGTGATCTTCTCGGTGGCGAACGCGGACGCGGAGGTGATCCGCGAGATCCGGGCGCTGACGTTGGCGGCCGGCGCCGAGTTCAAGGTGCTGCCGCCGGTCCGCGAGCTGGTGGATCAGCGGATCACCGTCACCGACGTACGCAGCCCCAACATCGCCGACCTCCTGGGCCGGCGACAGGTGGTGACCGACCCGGTGACGAACGAGAGCGGGTTGACCGGCCGGCGGATCCTGGTGACCGGGGCCGGGGGCTCGATCGGCTCGGAGTTGTGCCGGCAGATCATGCGGGCCGACCCGGGTGAGCTGATGATGCTCGACCGGGACGAGTCCGCCCTGCACGGCCTGCAGCTCTCCCTCTCCGGTCGGGGTCTGCTGGACGATCCGCAGCTGATCCTCGCCGACCTTCGCGACCACGAGGGCATCCGGCGCATCATCCAGCGGCGGCGGCCCGACATCATCTTCCACGCCGCCGCGTTGAAGCACCTTCCCCTCCTGCAACGGCACCCCGGCGAGGCCGTCAAGACCAACGTCTGGGGCACCCTTGCGGTGTTGAACGCGTGCGAGAACGTGTCGAAATTCGTCAACATCTCCACCGACAAGGCCGCCGACCCGGTGAGCGTGCTCGGGTATTCGAAGCGGATCACCGAGCGCCTGACCGCCCATGCCGCGCAGGCCCACGCCGGCACGTTCCTCAGCGTCCGGTTCGGCAACGTGCTGAGCAGCCGCGGCTCGGTGGTGACCGCGTTCCGCGCCCAGATCGACGCGGGGCTGCCGATCACGGTGACCCATCCCGAGGTGACCCGGTACCTGATGACCGTGCAGGAAGCGGTGCATCTCGTGCTCCAGGCCGCGGCGATCGGCCGGGACGGCGAAGCGCTGGTCCTCGACATGGGTCAGCCGGTACGCATCGACGACCTCGCCCGCCAACTCGCCGCCCAGGCGCCCGGCCCCACCCGGATCGTCTACACCGGCCTGCGCCCCGGCGAGAAGCTGCACGAGGATCTGTTCGGCCGGGACGAGCCGGACGTGCGTCCGCTGCACCGGCTCATCTCCCACGTACCGGTTCCGGCGCTCGACCCGGCCGAGGTGGCCACGCTGAACCCGTTCGACGACCCGGAGAAGGTCATCGAGCAGCTGGCCTGGCTCTGCCACCAGTCCACCGGTCCGCTGCCCGCGCTGGAAGCCGTACTCGCCGAGTAGTGCCTGCGGCCCGGACGCACCGTCCATCACTTTTCCGGATCGAAGTTGGAGGCGACATGGCCGAGCGGGGTCGGGCGCTGCTGACGCAGCGTCTCCTGCCGCGCGGGTCGTCCGGCGGTCCGGCGGAGACCGCCCGGGCCCCCCGGCGCCTGTCGGCTCTGGTCACCGCCGGCCACCTCGTCGGGGCCCAGCTCGTCGTCGGCGCGGCCAGCCTCGTCATCAACGCGATGTCCGCGCGCACCATGGGGCCTTCAGGCCGCGGCAGCCTGGCGCTCCTGCTCCAGATCACCTACCTGACGAACATGATCGCGATGGCCGGCACGGACCGCTCCTACCCGGCCACCGTCCGGCATCAGCCCTCCGCGCGGCATGCCGCCGGCGACACCCTCCGTCTCGTCGTGCCGTCGGCGGCGGTCTGTCTGGTCGCCGCCGCGCCGATCGTCGCGACGGTCGGCGGTGGCGCGCGGAACAACCCACTGGTCATCGTCGTCGGCTTCGCGGTGACCGCCTCCGCCCTGGTGACCGGGGCGGCGCTCCGCACCGCGGCGGCGGCCGCCGGGCTGGTCCGCCCCTACGTCCTCGCCACCGTCGTCGGCCAGCTCACCCTGGTCGCCGCGGCCGCCGTGCTCACCGGCGCCGGCGTGACGTCGCCCGACGTCTGGTTGCTGACGTACGGCGCCGCCCTCGGCGCCGGCCCCCTCGTCGCGTGGTCGGTCCTGCGCCGCAGCGGGGACCCGCGGCCGGAGCTCCCGCGCAGCCTCGCTCCCGCGCGGCGGCTCGGCCTGCGGCTACTGCCGGCAGCGGTCGCCAGCATGGTGATGCTTCGCGCGGACCGGTTCCTGCTGCCCTGGCTGGGGTCGTACGAGCAACTGGGTCTGTACGTCACGGTCGCCACCGTGGCGGAGTTCGTCTGCCTGCCGGTGCAGAGCTACGTCGACGCGCAGGCGTCCCGCTGGCACCAGCGCTTCCTCGCCGGCGACCTGCGCCGCGGCGGGCCGCTGCTGCTCGCCGGCGGGTACGGCGTGACGGCGGGACTCGGGCTGCTGGCCGCGGGACACGTGCTGGTGGTGCCGGTCTTCGGGGCGGAGTACCGGGATTCCGTCCCGCTGCTGGCGCCACTGGCCGTCGGCGCCGCCTGCTACAGCGTCAGCCGGGTCGCCATCGGACTCAACGTCGCCGCCGGCCAGGCCCGCGGTGCGCTCGCCGCCGACCTCCCCGCCATGGTCGTCGCCATGGCCGCGTACCTCGTCCTGATCCCCCGGTACGGCGCCGCCGGCGCTGCGGTCGGTTCGGCCATCGCTTACGGCGTCGGCGCGCTGCTCGCGATAGCGCTCTGCGGCAAGGCCCCGGCTGTCCCACCCGGAACCCGATCGGCGTCCCGGGCCGAAGAAGGCGGTATGCGCTCATGGACGTGACCCGGCCGGTCGAGCCCGTCCGGCGCCGGTGGATGCCGGCGCCGGCATCCACCGTCTCGGTCCCACTCCTCACGGCTCTCTTCGTCGTGGCCCTTGCCGGCCGCTTCTCGCTGGACCGGGTGGGGCTGCCCACCTACGGCGTGCGGGACCTCCGCGTACCCGGGTGCATCCTGCTCGTCCTCGGCACCGCCGGCTGGTACGCGAGGCGCTGGGCCCGTGGCCTACGGCCCTCCTGGCCACCGCCCATGGTTCTGCTGTTCACCGCGCTGATCGGCGTGCAGTTGGCGTCGGCGCTCTGGGCGCCCCCCGGCGCCCGGCTGGGGAAGGCCGGGTGGGACCTGGCCGTCCTGCTGGTCCTCGTGCTCGCGGCCATGGTGCTCAGCGCGGACGACCCGGCCCGCGCCGCGCGCGTCCTGCTGGTGCTGATGCTGGCCGCCGCCCTCGTCTACGCGCTCGGTGCCATCCTCACCGGCCCCCAGGCCCAGGGCCGCTACTCGGCTTTCGGGGGCGGCCCCAACGTCTTCGTCCGCGTCGTCTGCCTGGGAGTCATCGCCGCGGTGACGCTCGGAGCGGGCCGCCGCGGGTGGCTGCTGCTCATGCCGGTGCCGCTGCTGGCAGCGGCCGCCCTGCTCTCCGGGTCACGCGGCGGCCTGGTCGCCCTCGTCGGGGCCGCCGTGGCGTTCCTGGTCCTCTTCGCCCCGCGCATCCGACTCGGCTACCTGATCGCCGTCGGGGCGGTCGGGACGCTCGGCACGTGGGCGGTGTGGACGCTGCTCACCCGCGGGGCGGCCGCCACGGCCACCGCGACGACGATGGCTGGGAACCGCTACTCGATCAGCGGCGTCCAGCAGGGCGGCTTCTCGGATCGACGGATGCTCTTCACCTGGGCCGGTCGCCTCTTCCTGGACCACCCGGTATCAGGTGCTGGGCTGGACGGCTTCTACGCGACCTTCGACGTCGGCTATCCGCACAACTACCTCCTGGCGCTGGCCGCCGAGGGCGGCATCGTCGCGGTCGGGCTGGCCCTGGCTGCCGCACTGGCCTGCTGGCAGGGTGGCCGCCCCTGGGCAGCGGCCCCGCGGGAGCAGATCGGATGTGTGATCGCCGCCGTCTACGTCGCCATCGCCAGCAGCTTCTCCGGGGACTACTACGACACCCGCTTCCTCTGGATCTTCGCGGTCGTCGCCGTCCTGCGGCCCACCGGAGCACCGTCGCGTCCCGACCGGAGCGCGGTCGACCTTCACCCAGCAGTCGAGAGTCCGGCCCGCGGTCCGCTGCGGCCCGACAGAACGGAGATGTCATGAAGACTGAGTCGCCCGTCCGACGAGTGGTCGTGCTGAACCAGTACGCCCTGCCGGCTTCCGTGGGAGGAGGGACCCGACACGTCGAGCTCTTCGGCCGGTTGGAGGGCTGGCAGTACCGCATCGTCGCCGGCGATCGGGACCACGCCTCCCAACGGCCGCACTCCTTCCAGGACCCGCACTTCCGGCTCGTCCACGTCTCCGGTTACCGGGGCAACGGCCACCGGCGCGTCATCAGCTTCGCGACGTACTGCCTCGGAGCCTTCGTCGCCACGCTGCGCGAGCCGCGACCGGACGTCGTCTACGCCTCGTCCCCGCACCTCCTGGCCCCGGTGGCCGGGTGGCTCGCCGCTCGCCTGCGCGGATCGAAGTTCGTCCTCGAGATCCGCGACCTCTGGCCGCAGTCGATCGTGGACACCGGCCACCTCCCCGAGAACTCCCTGCTGCACCGCGCGTTGCGGGGGCTGGAGCTCTGGCTCTACCGCCGCGCCGACCGCATCGTGCTCGTCACGTCGGCCTGGTACTCCTACTTCCGTTCCCTCGGCATCGATGAGGCCAAGCTGGAGTGGGTGAGCAACAGCGCCGAGCCGGAGGACTTCGACATCCAGCCCGACCTGGTCCCGCTCCGCGACCGCTGCCCGGTACGGGGCCGGCTGGTCGTCTACGCCGGTGCACACGGCCCGGCCAACGGGCTGGACCTGCTCCTGGACGCCGCCGCCGAGCTGCCCGAGCACACCTTCCTGCTCATCGGGGAAGGCATCGACAAGCAACGGCTGGTCGACCGGGCCCGGTCCGAGGGGCTGGCGAACGTCCAGTTCCTGGGCATGCTGCCCAAGCGTGAGCTCGCCGGGATCCTGGGCGGCGCGGACATCGGCGTCCACGTGCTCAACGACGCCGCGGTCTTCCGCCTCGGCCTCAGCCCGAACAAGCTCTACGACTACCTGGCCGCCGGTCTACCGGTCGTCACCAACTGCCTCGGCGAGCCGACTGACGTGGTGACGGCGGCGGACGCGGGAATCGCCACGCCGGGCGACCTGACCGCCGGCCTGCGCAAGCTGGCCGACCTCGACGACGCCACGCTGAAGGAGATGGGACGACGGGGTCGCCGGTACATCCAGGACAACCGCTCCCGCACCGTGATGTCGGCCCGGCTCCAGCGGGTGCTCGACGAGGTGGTCGGGCGGGTGCGACCCGCGAACGCCGAGCAGCGGGGGCCGCTGGAAGGCGTCGGCGGGCCGCGCTGAGTCGGTCAGGCCTGCTTGAGCACGTCGGAGACCAGGGCCTTCGCCTCCTGCTGGATGCGGGCCAGGTGCTCCGGGCCCTGGAACGACTCGGCGTAGATCTTGTAGACGTCCTCGGTGCCGGACGGGCGGGCGGCGAACCAACCCGACGTCGTGGTCACCTTGAGGCCGCCGATCGGCGCGCCGTTGCCCGGCGCGGTGGTGAGCGTCGCGGTGATCGGCTCACCGGCCAGCTCGGTCGCCCTCACCTGCTCCGGCGAGAGCTTGCCGAGGACCGCCTTCTCCTCCCGGCTGGCCGGGGCGTCGATCCGGGCGTACGCGGGTGCGCCGAAACGCTCCGCCAGCTCGGCCCAGTGCTCGCTGGGTGTCCGGCCCGTGGTGGCGATGATCTCCGAGGCGAGGAGGCAGAGCAGGATGCCGTCCTTGTCGGTGGTCCAGGTGCGGCCGTCCCGGCGCAGGAAGGAGGCGCCCGCGCTCTCCTCGCCGCCGAAGCCCACCGCCCCGTCGAGCAGCCCCGGCACGAACCACTTGAAGCCGACCGGCACCTCCAGCAACGGCCGGCCCAGGTCCGCGGCGACCCGGTCGATCATCGAGGAGGAGACCAGCGTCTTGCCGATCGCGGCGTCCGGGCCCCAGTCGGACCGGGTGCGGAAGAGGTGGCCGATCGCCACCGCGAGGTAGTGGTTCGGGTTCATCAGGCCGCCGTCCGGGGTGACGATGCCGTGCCGGTCGGCGTCGGCGTCGTTGCCGGTGGAGACCTGGTACCTGTCCCGGGCCGCGATCAGCGAGGCCATCGCGTTCGGGGAGGAGCAGTCCATCCGGATCCGGCCGTCGCCGTCGAGCGTCATGAACCGCCAGGTCGGGTCGACCGTCGGGTTGATCACGGTGAGGTCGAGCCGGTGCCGCTCGGCGATCTCCCCCCAGTACGCCACGCTGGCCCCGCCCATCGGGTCGGCGCCGATCCGGACGCCGGCGTCGCGGATCGCGTCGATGTCCAGCACGGCGGGGAGGTCGTCGACGTAGCGGGCGAGGAAGTCGTACTCCCCGGTGGTGTCGGCGGTGCGGGCCCGGGCGTACGGGATCCGCTTCACCTCCTTGAGCCCGCCGGCGAGGATCGCGTTGGCCCGATCCTGGATCCACTTCGTGACGTCGCTGTCCGCCGGCCCGCCGTGGGTGGGGTTGTACTTGAACCCACCGTCCTCCGGCGGGTTGTGCGACGGGGTGATCACGATGCCGTCGCCGAGCCCGCTGGTGCGGCCTCGGTTGTGGGTGAGGATGGCGTGGGACAGCGCCGGGGTCGGGGTGTAGCCGTCGCGGCTGTCGACCAGGACGGTGACGTCGTTGGCGGCGAGCACCTCCAGCGCGCTGACCTCGGCCGGGGCCGAGAGCGCGTGGGTGTCCCGGGCGAGGAAGAGCGGGCCGTCCAGGCCCCGCTCCCGCCGGTAGTCGCAGAGGGCCTGGGTGACGGCGAGGATGTGGTCCTCGTTGAAGCCGTTCTTCAGGCTGGACCCGCGGTGCCCGGAGGTGCCGAACGAGACCTGCTGCGCCGGGTCGGCCGGATCCGGGTGCTCGGCGTAGTAGGCGGTCACCAGCCGGGGCACGTCGACCAGGTCGGCGGGCTCGGCGGGCTGGCCGGCACGGGGGTGGGCCACTGCGGGAACCTCCTCGGGTAGCGGGACGCGGACTGCGCGCGGCTCAGGGCTCGACGCGCTGGCCCTTGCCGATGACGACGATGCCGTTGTCGGACACGGTGTACCGCTGCCGGTCCTTCTCCAGGTCGACGCCGATCTCGGCGCCCTCCGGCACGAACACGTTCTTGTCCAGGATGGCCCGGCGGACCACCGCGTGCCGGCCGATCTCGACGCCCTCCATGAGCACCGCACCGTCCACGTGTGCCCAGGAGTGGACCTTCACCCGGGGCGACACGATCGAGTTCTCGACGAGCGAGCCGGAGATCACCGCGCCGGGCGAGACCATCGAGCCGACCGCCCGGCCGACCCGCTCGCCCCACTGGTGGACGAACTTCGCCGGCGGGTACGGCGGCTG
>JBARAE010000126.1:0-7343 GCA_049791715.1 Micromonospora sp. | reverse complement strand
CGGCCCGCGGACCGCCGCGCTGGTCGGCGCCCGCGCAGCCGCGACCCCCGGCTGACCCACCCGGTGTACGGTGCTGGCATGCAGGGCACGGTGGCCACCTTCGACGCGTCGACGCGCAGCGGCGTGCTGCTCCTCGACGACGGCACCGAACTGGCCTTCCCGGCCCGCGCCTTCGACGCCTCCGGGCTGCGGCTGCTCCGCCTCGGCCAGCGGGTCCGGGTCGACCGGGACGCCGCCGGGGAGATCATCCGGGTGACGTTGCCGACGATGGCGTGAGCCACCCCAGCGGAGTTCATTTTCCGTTCACCCAAATCGGGGAATCATGAGGTGGTGAGCACCCCTCGCGAACACCCTGCCAGCCCGCCGCACGCCACCGACCCGGCCCAGCCCCGGAACGGCGTCCGTACCCGCGACGCCGACCGGCGGTCCCGCGCCCTGTCCGAGAGCGTTCCCGCCACGCCCGAGTCCCCCGGCACCGACGTCGCATCCGCCTCCGCCGGGCTGGAGGAGGTGCTCGACCCGGTCACCGGGCCGTCCCGGGGCGGGGAGGTCGAGGCGCCGGCCGCACAGCCGCTGCCGGAGGACCGGTTCCTCAACCGGGAGCTCTCCTGGCTCGACTTCAACGCCCGGGTGCTGGCGCTGGCCGAGGACCCGCGCACCCCGCTGCTGGAACGGGCGAAGTTCCTGGCCATCTTCGCCAGCAACCTGGACGAGTTCTACATGGTGCGGGTCGCCGGGCTGAAGCGCCGTCTCTCCGCCGGCCTGCCGGTCCGCGGCGGGGACCGGCTGCCGCTGCGTACGCAGCTGGAGCTGATCGCGGAGAAGACCGCCGACCTGGCTTCCCGGCACGCCACCTGCTTCGTCGACGACGTGCTGCCGAAGCTGGCCGCCGAGGACATCCGCATCCTGCGCTGGACCGACCTGGACGAGGCCGAGCGGCAGCGGCTGCGGACCTGGTTCCGGGAGCACATCTTCCCGGTGCTCACCCCGCTCGCCGTGGATCCGGCGCACCCGTTCCCGTACATCTCGGGGCGGTCGCTGAACCTGGCCGTCGCGGTCCGGGACCCGGACGGCGGCTCGGAGCTCTTCGCCCGGGTCAAGGTGCCGAACAACGTGCCGCGCTTCGTCCGGGTGGCCCGGGACCAGCCCGGTGTCCGCTTCCTGCCGGTCGAGGACCTCATCTCGGTGCACCTCGGGCAGCTCTTCTCCGGCATGCAGGTGGTGGAGTGCCACCTGTTCCGGGTCACCCGCAACGCCGAGGTGGAGGTCGACGAGGACCGCGACGAGGACCTGCTCCAGGCGCTGGAGCGGGAGCTGGCCCGACGCCGCTTCGGCCCGCCCGTCCGCCTCGAGGTCGCCGCCTCGATCTCCGACCACATGCTGGAGCTGCTCGTCCGCGAACTGGACATGGACGGCCACGACGTGCTGCGGGTCCGCGGCCTGCTCGACCTCTCCGCGCTCTGGCAGGTGTACGGGGAGGCGGACCGGCCCGACCTCAAGGACCCGCCGTTCGTGCCGGCCACCCATCCCCGGCTGGCCGAGGGTGAGGTGCCGCGCAGCGTCTTCGCCACGCTGCGGGACGGCGATGTGCTGGTGCACCACCCGTACCACTCGTTCGCCACCAGCGTGCAGCGCTTCATCGAGCAGGCCGCCGCCGACCCGGACGTGCTGGCCATCAAGCAGACCCTCTACCGCACCAGCGGCGATTCGCCGATCGTGGACGCGCTGGTCGACGCGGCCGCCGCCGGCAAGCAGGTGGTGGTGTTGGTGGAGCTGAAGGCACGCTTCGACGAGGTGGCGAACATCGGTTGGGCGCGCACCCTGGAACGCGCCGGCTGTCACGTCGTCTACGGCCTGGTGGGGCTCAAGACGCACTGCAAGACGGCCCTGGTGGTACGCCAGGAGGGCAACCAGATCCGCCGGTACTGCCACATCGGCACCGGCAACTACCACCCGAAGACGGCCCGGCTCTACGAGGACTTCGGCATGCTCACCGCCGACCCGGAGATCGGCGCCGACCTGACCGACCTGTTCAACGTGCTGACCGGCTACAGCCGGCAGACCGCGTACCGGCGGCTGCTGGTGGCGCCGCAGGGCATCCGCAGCGGGCTGATCGAGCGGATCGAACGGGAGATCGCGCACGTCCGCCTCGGCATGCCGGGACTGGTGCAGTTCAAGGTGAACGCGCTGGTGGACGAGGAGATCACCGACGCGCTGTACCGGGCGTCCCGGGCCGGTGTCCACGTGGACCTGCTGATCCGTGGCATGTGCACGCTGCGGCCGGGGGTGCCGGGGCTGTCGGAGAACATCCGGGTCCGCTCGATCCTCGGCCGGTTCCTGGAGCACTCGCGGATCTTCCGGTTCGGCAACAACGGCGACGCCGAGTTCTGGATCGGCTCGGCCGACCTTATGCACCGCAACCTGGACCGTCGGGTGGAGGCGCTGGTGCAGGTGAGTGACCCGGTGGCCCGGGCCGAACTGGACCATGTGCTGACCGCCGCGTTCAGCCCGGACGTGGAGGCGTTCGAGCTGGCCGGGGACGGCACCTGGACCCGGCGTACCGGCAGCGCGGAGGCGCCGCTGGCGCACCTGCAGGAGCTGCTGCTGCACCGGGTGGGCGGAACGGCAGGCTGAGCTCCCCACGGCGCGCTCCGGCCGGGCTTACGGTGATCGGGTGACGGACGACGAGCCGGTGGACATCCGGGCGGCCGGCGGGGTCGCCTGGCGGCCGGGTGCCCGGGGCGTGGAGGTCTGCCTCGTGCACCGGCCCCGGTACGGCGACTGGTCGCTGCCGAAGGGCAAGTTGGAGTCCGGCGAGCACCCGCTGCTGGCGGCGGTCCGCGAGGTGGCCGAGGAGACCGACGTGCGGGCGGTGCCGCAGGTACGCCTGCCGACCGTCCGCTACCGCAGCGAGGGCCGCGCCAAGGCGGTCGACTACTGGTCGATGGGGGCCGCGGCGAACGGCGGCTTCCAGCCGGACACCGAGGTGGACGAGGTGCGCTGGATGCCCGTCGACGACGCGGCCCGCCTGGTCAGCTACCCGCACGACGCCGAGGTGATCGCCGCCTTCGCGGCGCTGCCGCAGGTCACCGCCGTGCTGGCGCTGGTCCGGCACGCCCACGCGGGCAAGCGGGGCACCTGGTCCGGGCCGGACAGCGGCCGGCCACTCGACGCCACCGGCTGGGCGCAGGCCCAGGCCCTGGCCGAGTTGGTGGCCGTGCTCCGTCCGGTACGCCTGCTGTCCGCCTCGGCGCGCCGCTGCGTGCAGACCCTGGACCCGGCGGCGACCCTGCTGGACCTGCCGATCGAGGTGGTTGGCGACCTGGACGAGCCGAAACCGGGCCAGCAGCAGGAGGAGTGCGCGTTGGCGGTCGCCGCCTGCCTGACCGAGCTGGCCGGCACCGGCGAGCCGGTCGCGGTGTGCAGCCAGGGCAAGGTGATCCCGGGCGCTCTGGAGCACCTGACCGGTCGGGCGGACGACTTCACCACCCCGAAGGGCGGTGGCTGGCTGCTGGCGTTCTCCGGCCACCGGCTGGTCGCCGCCGACCGGCTGTGACGCCGGCCGGTCGGCGTACACGCGGAAGGGCGCCCACCACGACGGGTGGACGCCCTCCGGGCCGGGGCGGTCAGCGCCGGGCCGCGGCCTTCTTGGCCGGAGCCTTCTTCGCGGGCGCCTTCTTGGCCGCCGTGGTCTTGGCGGCGGTGGTCTTCTTGGCCGCGGTGGTCTTCTTGGCCGCGGTGGTCGTCTTCTTCGCGGCGGTGGTCTTCTTCGCCGCGGTGGTCTTGGTCGCGGCGGCGGTCTTCTTCGCCGGGGCGGCCTTCTTGGTGGCCGCGGTGGCCTTGGCGGTCTTCGCCGCCGTGGTCTTCTTCGCGGCGGCGGCCGTGGTGGTCTTCTTCGCCGCAGCGGCCTTGGCGCCCGCTGCCTTCGCGCCGGTGGTCTTGGCGGCTGCCCCGGCGGTCTTCCGGGCGGCGGCCGTGGCCTTCGGCACCTTGCCGCTGGCGACCATCTCCTTGAAGCCGGCGCCCGGGCGGAAGGTCGGGACGGACGTCTTCTTGACCTTCACCGCCTCGCCGGTCCGCGGGTTGCGTGCTGTTCGGGCGCCCCGGACACGCTTTTCGAACGCTCCGAATCCGGTGATCGCCACCTTCTCGCCCTTGGTGACCGCTCCCTGGACCTCAGCGAGGACCGCGTCGAGCGCGGCCGTCGCCGTCTTCCGGTCCCCCAGGCGAACGGCGAGCGCTTCAATGAGCTCGGCCTTGTTCACGACTTCCTCCCGATTGTGCAACTGACTCGACGCGAGCCATTCTGCGCGCACGGTATGCCCTGTGCTGCCGGGACACAAACATTCGATGGAAAAAAGCCCTTGTGTCCCAACGGATTCGCCCCCGCCGGCCGGGCCGGTGGGGGCGAAAACCGATGTACGACGGGGCGTACGGCTATGCGACCGACGGCAGGAACGAGGGCCGGCCGGCCTCGAAGGCACCGATCTCGGCCTCGTGCCGAAGGGTGAGTCCAATGTCATCCAAGCCCTCCATCAGCCGCCAACGGCTGTGGTCGTCCAGCGGGAAGGCCCAGGTGGCATCCCCGGCGTGGACCTGGCGGGCGGTGAGGTCGACGGTGATCGGCGTGGTGGGGTCCGATTCCACCAGATCCCAGAGTTCCTCGACGGCTTTCAATTCCAGCTCCACCGGAAGGAGGCCTTCCTTGAGGGCGTTGCCGCGGAAGATGTCACCGAAGCGCGGCGAGATCACGGCCCGGAAGCCCCAGTCCCGCAACGCCCAGACGGCGTGCTCCCGGGAGGAGCCGGTACCGAACTCCGGACCGGCGATGAGAATCGACGCACCGGAATGGACGGGATCATTGAGCACGAATGTGGGATCCTCCCGCCACGCGCTGAAGAGACCGTCCGCGAAACCGGTTCGGGTCACCCGCTTGAGGTACACGGCGGGGATGATCTGGTCGGTGTCCACGTTGGAGCGGCGCAGCGGCACGGCGGTGCCGGTGTGGGTGGTGAACGTGTCCATCGGGAGCGGCTGCCCTTCTACAGGTCGGCGGGGGCGGCCAGCCGCCCGACCACGGCGGTGGCGGCGGCGACCGGTGGGGACACCAGGTGGGTACGCCCGCCCCGGCCCTGGCGGCCCTCGAAGTTGCGGTTGGAGGTCGAGGCGGAGCGCTGGCCCGGCTTGAGGGTGTCGGGGTTCATGCCCAGGCACATGGAGCAGCCCGCGAAGCGCCACTCGGCGCCGGCGTCGGCGAAGACCTTGTCCAGCCCCTCCGCCTCGGCCGCCTCGCGTACGGCGGCGGAGCCCGGAACCACCAGCATCCGTACGCCGTCGGCGACCTTGTGGCCGCGCAGCACGTCGGCGGCGGCGCGGAGGTCCTCCAGCCGGCCGTTGGTGCAGGAGCCGACGAAGACCACGTCCACGGCGAGGTCACGCAGCGGCATCCCCGGCGTCAGGTCCATGTACTCGAGGGCGCGTCGCGCGGCGGCCCGCTCGGAGTCGGTGACGAACTCCTCCGGGTCCGGCACGGCGGAACCCAGCGGGGCACCCTGGCCGGGGTTGGTGCCCCAGGTGACGAACGGGGTGATCCGGCTGGCGTCCAGGGTCACCTCGGCGTCGAAGGTCGCCCCCTCGTCGGTGGGGAGCATCTTCCAGTACGCCACCGCGGCGTCCCAGTCCGCGCCCTGCGGCGCGTGCGGCCGCCCCTTCAGGTAGGCGAAGGTGGTCTCGTCCGGGGCGATCATGCCGGCCTTGGCGCCCCACTCGATGGACATGTTGGCGATGGTCATCCGGCCCTCCATGGAGAGGGCCCGGATCGCCTCGCCGCGGTACTCCACGACGTGGCCGCGGCCGCCACCGGTGCCCACCTGGGCGATGAGGGCGAGCACCAGGTCCTTGGCGGTGACGCCCGGGGCGAGCCGGCCGGTGACGTTCACCGCCATGGTCTTCGGGCGGGCCTGCGGCAGCGTCTGCGTGGCCAGTACGTGCTCCACCTCGCTGGTGCCGATGCCGAAGGCGAGCGCGCCGAACGCGCCGTGGGTGGCGGTGTGCGAGTCGCCGCAGACGATCGTCAGGCCGGGCTGGGTGAGGCCGAGCTGCGGGCCGATGACGTGCACGATGCCCTGGTTCTCGTCGCCCAGCGGGTGCAGCCGTACGCCGAACTCGGCGCAGTTGCGGCGCAGCGTCTCGATCTGGATGCGCGAGGTCGGGTCGTCGATCGTGAGCAGGTCGCCGCGGCGCTCGCGGAACGCCGGGTCGGCGTACCCGGTCGGGGTGTTGTGGTCCTCGGTCGCGATCGTCAGGTCGGTACGGCGGACCGGGCGGCCGGCCAGCCGCAGCCCGTCGAAGGCCTGCGGGCTGGTGACCTCGTGCAGCAGGTGCAGGTCGATGAAGAGCAGGTCCGGCTCACCCGCGGCGGACCGCACGACGTGCGCGTCCCAGACCTTCTCGGCCAGGGTCCTCGGTTGAGTGACTCCCACCATCTGGACATCCTAAATTCTGGGAGGTAAATTTCGGCTTGTGGGACACAGTATGAGCGGTGTCGGCGTTCTCGACAAGGCGGTGGTCATCCTGGCCGCCTGTGTCGACGGCGCCAGCCTGGCCGAACTCGTTGAACGCACCAAGCTGCCCCGGGCCACCGCGCACCGGCTGGCACAGGCGCTGGAGATCCACCGGATGCTGGTCCGGGACACCCAGGGGCGCTGGCGCCCCGGGCCCCGGCTCGGCGAGCTGGCCAACGCCGCCCCGGACGTGCTGCTGACCGCGGCGGAGCCACTGCTCGCCGCGCTGCGGGACGCCACCGGCGAAAGCGCCCAGCTCTACCTGCGCCGCGCCGACGAGCGGATCTGCGTGGCCGCCGCCGAACGGGCGAGCGGCCTGCGGGACACCGTGCCGGTCGGCTCGGTGCTGCCGATGACGGCGGGCTCGGCGGCGCAGATCCTGCTCGCCTGGGAGCCGCCGGAGGCGGTCATGCCGTTGCTGCCTCGCTCCAAGTTCACCGGCCGCACCCTGGCCGAGGTACGCCGCCGCGGCTGGGCGCAGAGCGTGGCCGAGCGGGAGGCCGGGGTGGTCAGCGTCTCGGCCCCGATCCGGGACCGGGCCGGCCGGGTGATCGCGGCGATCAGCATCTCCGGCCCGATCGAACGCCTGGGCCGCCGCCCCGGCGAACGCCACGCCATGGCCGTTGTCCGCGCCGGCCAGCGCCTCAGAGGCCTCTGACCTGCCGTCCCGGGGCCCCGCCCCACCCGCCCCACCCTGTCCAGGTCGATTCAAGTCGCCATGCCAGGCCCGATATCGATGACAACAACTTCATGATCAACCGGGGAGGTGCGGGGCTGGAC
>JBARAE010000125.1:0-1931 GCA_049791715.1 Micromonospora sp. | reverse complement strand
GCGGCGCCCGGCCTATCCGTCGTTCGCGCCCGGACGCCGCTGACCACGGTTAGGGTCGGCCCAGGTCATGACGAACGGGGTCGGGATGACGGCGGTGGGCGAGACACTCAAGATCCCCCGGGCCGGGCAGCTGCTGCACGTCGAGGTGACCGGCAGCGCGGGGGTGCCGCTGGTGCTGCTGCACGGATTCCCCGACAACCTGCACCTCTACGACGAGCTGATGCCGCACCTCGGCGACCGGAGGGTCGTCCGGTTCGACTTCCTGGGCTGGGGCCGGTCCGACAAGCCCGACGGCTACCCGTACACCGCGGACAACCAGACCGGCGACCTCGCGGCGGTGATCGATCACCTCGGGCTGGACCGGGTCGTACTGGTGGCCCACGACGCGTCCGGGCCGCCGGCGATCGACTGGGCGCTGCTGTACCCGCACCGGGTCTCCGCGCTGGTGCTGCTCAACACGTACTACCATCAGACGGCGGTGCTGCGCCGACCACCCGCCATTGCGCTGTACTCGACTCCGCTGCTGCGCGTCGCGGCGCGGAAGCTGGCGGGCCGTGGATCGGACCTCGCTCTGCGCCTCTACGCGTGGCAGGTGGGCAGGTTCATCCGCGATGACCGACGCCGGGTGCCCCTGGTGAACCGCCTGTGCGGGGACTTCACCGCGGCCCAGCCGGCCTTCTGGCGGCTCAACGAAGACCTCCTCGGCACCGTCTTGACGCGCCGGCGTCGGCTGCCCGACCTGCGTCGGTTCGACCGGCCGGTACGGGTGATCTTCGGCGCGGAGGACCGCTCCCTCAACCCGAGGGTCGCGCGCCGCTTCGCCGAGCTCTTCCCGCGCGCCGAACTCCACCTGCTGCGGGGTGCGGGCCACTTCGTGCAGGTCGACCAGCCGGAGCGGGTCGCCGAGTTGGTCCTGGCCGCCGGTTGACCGGACGGCCCCGCCGGTGGTGGTCGGGGGGTCGCGCCCCGGCCAGCGGCAGCCGCCTGAGCTCCGCTCGCGGGCACGCGTGGGCCCCGACGGATGCGCCCGGGCGGTGCCCCCGGCGGTGCCGGCGCGGATGTCACCCCACCCGAGACTCCTCCGGCAAGATCCGGTTACGGTGGCCTCATGGCTAAGCCGACGCGCTGGGTGACCGAGACCAAGCCCGGCCACTCGCAGTGGTACATCGACCGGTTCCGGCGACTGGCCGCCGAGGGGGCGGACCTGGCCGGCGAGGCGCGGCTACTCGACGCCATGGTGCCGCCGGGCGCGCGGATCCTGGACGCCGGGTGCGGGACCGGGCGGGTGGGCGGCGCGCTCGCCGCCCGCGGCCACACCGTGGTGGGGGTGGACGCCGATCCGGCCCTCATCGAGGCCGCTGGCACCGACCACCCGGGCCCACGCTGGCTGGTCGCCGACCTGGCCGAGTTGGACCTCGCGGCTCAGGGCGAAGCGGAGCCGTTCGACGCGGCGGTGATCGCCGGCAATGTGATGGCGTTCGTCGCCCCGGGTACCGAGCGGGCGGTGCTGAGCCGGGTCGCCGCGCACGTCCGGCCGGACGGTCTCGTGGTGGTCGGCTTCGGCACCGACCGGGGCTACCCGCTCACCGACTTCGACGCGGACGCGGTGGTCGCCGGGCTGCGGCTCGAGCACCGCTTCGCCACCTGGGACCTGCGGCCGTGGCGGGATGACGCCGACTTCGCGGTCAGCGTGCTGCGCCGACCGCTGACTCAGGAGCCGACCGCCGCTCGTTGACCGGGCCCGCAGGATCGGCCTGGACTGGTCAGCCGGGCGCGGCCACGGCCCGGGCGGCGGACGGATCGAGCGGGCTGCCGGCCGGGACCAGGCTGACCAGGCCGGCGGGCAACCGCACCGGTTGGACGTCGGGGTAGCCGAGCATGCCGAGCACGGCGCGATCGGCGAGCACGTACCGCCGGCCCAGGTCGGTGAC
>JBARAE010000124.1:0-20671 GCA_049791715.1 Micromonospora sp. | reverse complement strand
GTCGTGCGGTGGCTCAGACACAGAGGTAGCCCCCGTCGACGTAGATGATCTGACCGGTGAGGTACGACGACGTCGGCGAAGCGAGGAACACGGCGGCTCCGGCCAACTCATCCGGCCTGCCGAAGCGGCCGATCGGGATATGGGCGAGCAGTGCCTGGTAGCGCTCGAGGTCCTCGGTCAGCGGCTCGGTCATCTCGGTGGCAATCATGCCGGGCCCGATGGCGTTGACGCGGATGCCGGCGCCGGCCCACTCGAGGGCGAGGCTACGCGTCAGCGACGCGATCCCGCCTTTGCTGGCGGCGTACGAGGCCGCCCAGGCGTTCCCCACCACGCTGTTGAGCGAGGCCACGTTGATGATCGACCCGCCCCGGCCCAGCTTTACCATCCGCCGTGCCGCCGCCTGACTGAGGAAAAAGGCGGACTTGAGGTTCATGTCCTGGACCGCGTCCCATTGCCCCTCGGTCATCTCCAGTGCCGGGATGCGGCGGGTGCCACCGGCGGCGTTGACAAGGATGTCGACGGCCCCAAGTGCGTCGACGGCGTCACCCACGAGTCGTTCACAGGTGGCCACGTCAGTCACGTCGCCAATCAGGGTCTCGACCCGGATGCCGCCCGCCGCTGCACGGGCGGCGGCCTCGGCGAGGGCCGTCTCGTCCCTTCCCGCCAGCGCGATGTCGGCGCCCGCCTCGGCGAGGGCGGACGCGATGGCGGCCCCGATGCCCCGCGAGGCGCCCGTAACCAACGCCTTGCGCCCGGCGAGCGGGCGGAAGCGGCGTACCGCGCGGAACAGGTCCGGATTCGGTAGCGCCCCGATCTTGTACAGCGCGTCGACGGGGTTGACATGGACGATCTCTCCGCCGAGCAGCCCGTCCGGGGCGATCGGGAACTGGGCGAGCGAGGTCGTCCGGAACGTCGTGCCCGTCGGCTCGAAGTCTCGCCACGGGCTGCCGTGGGTGCGCTCGGTGACGATCTCCACGAAGACCGCGTCATCGGAGACGTGATAGGTCTCCGACTCGTTGGCGAAGTCCGGGAACGAGGCGAACATGCCGGAGTAGAACTGTCCGATCTCCTCCTTGCCCCGCAGGTCGACGTCGTAGGCCGGGATCCGGTAGATGCAGTCGTCGGTGAAGGTGGCCAGGACCGCTGCGACGTCGTGGCGGTCCTCGGCGCGCAGGTGGTCCTTGACCAGGTCCAAAGGCGTCTTGGACACGTCAGCGTCGACCTCCGTCGGTGTTGATGACGACGCCGGTGACGACGCGAGCCGCCACCGGGTCGGCAAGGTACAGGTAGGCGCCCGCGTGGTCGGCGGGCGACGGCACCACGCCCAGCACGTTGCCGTCGGCGATCATCTGGTCGCGCCCGGCCCGCTGATCCGCGGGTGTCGGCGTACCGAGGGTCTCGGAGCCGGCGAAGCGGGTCGCGGTGGTGCCACCCGGGGACACGCCGTTGACCCGGACCTCGGGTGCCAGGTCCGCGGACAGGTGGGAGATCACCCCGCGGATCGCCCACTTGGAGCTGCCGTAGAGCACCCCGCCCCCGGTGTTGCGGAAGGCCGACTCCGAGACCGTGAGCGTCACCGAGCCGGAGCTGCGCGAGAGCCACGGGTAGGCCGCGTTGACGGCGAGCATCGCGCTGAGCACGTTCGTCGACCACAGCTCCCGGCCGGCCTCGGTGAGGGTCTCGGCGGTGAGTTCGCGCACGCTGGCGAAAGTGTCGTGCACGCCCACACAGCAGGTGAGCTGGCCATGCGCCCGCCCGGCTGCTCCCGCCTCGGCGACCGCCCTGGCCAGGAGCGCCGGGTCGGTCGCGTCGCCGACCACGACCTGCACCCCGTGGGGGTGATCGTGCAGTAGCCGTTCGGCGTTCTCGGGGGAACGCTCCACCACAGTGACTGCGGCGCCCTCGGCGAGGTAGGCCTCGACGACGGCCCGTCCTATTCCGAAGCCGCCACCGGTGACGACCGCGGCGACGGTCGCGAGGCGGCCGCTCATCCTCCGGGCTTCTCGGCCAACATCTGGGTGATGACGTCGGGCGACTGATAGCTCAGGCAGTCGAGGGCGACCGCGTCGAGCTGGATCCGGCTGCCGCGGCGCGGCGACCAGATGTCCAGTCGCACGCCGTTGCGGCTGCGTACCTGGGTGACGACCACATCGGCGAACTCGTTCGAGACGACGATGGGCCCGGGCATGCTCTCTTCCGGCATCCGGCCGAGCAGTGTCCCTTCCGCCGGCCAGTCGCCCACCTGGAAGAGGTTGGCACCGCTCCCCGGCTGTTTGGCAGGTACGTTCTCCTCGGACATGGTTCCTCCGCGTTCTCGCTCAAATGAAGATCGACATGTTGTGCGCGTTGATCAGCGACTGGTCGATCGCGGCCCACCGGTGCACGATCTGCCAGCTGTCGTCGGCCTTGCGGATGCGGTCCTTGCGTTGGGTGGAGAAGATGCTCGGGTTGGGGTCGTCGCCGCGGCTGCGGTAGATGAGGCAGTTCGAGTGCACGAGGTACTCGTCCGCGGTGTCGGTCCGCTCGACCAGTACGTTCGTCACGTAGTGCCGGGTCCGTGACGGCGGCTGCTCCGACCACGCGAAATCCGTCTCTAGGCGCTCGACCCGGAACTCCAGCGTCCGCTTGGTGTCGTCGAAGATCCGTGAGGTCGGTGACAGCTCCCACTCAGCCAGCTTTTCGCGTGTCACGCGCACCGGTACCTCGTACCGGGCGTCCTCCGCGAAGGCGGTCAACCAGTCGCGGAACCGCCGCTCGTCCAGTGCCAGCGACTCCAGGTGCAGGAAGTCGCGGACGGACTCCTGCACCTCTCGGTCGGCGAGATTTATCTGGAGTGTCACGTCACTCACCCTCCATGTAGCGCGCCCAGGTCGCCCAGAGGTTGCGGAAGTTGTCCTCGGTGACGTACGGCTCGACGGCGTACCCGGGGCCCGGGAAGTCCGTCAGCGGCTCTCGCTCGAGCCCCTGGATGTAGGGGAAGTCCACGTCGCGGGCGAGGGTGCTGCCCGTCATCTTGGTGACCTTCGTCCAGTTCTCGAAGTCGTCCTGTTCGAAGGTGCCGGCCTGACCGAAGGCCAGGGTGTACGCCTGGTAGGCGGCCTTCTTGTACTCGTCCGAGGCATCCTTGGGCACCAGGCACCACGACCACATCTCCATCCGCCCGGGGCCGACCGGGTGGTAGAGCCGCATCGTGCAGAACCGCACGCCCGGGTCACCGGGCTCCAGGCTCAAGGGCTGGATCAGGAAGGACAGGTTCGGGAACACCGAACCCACGGCGGTCCTGGTCTTGGAGAAGACCTCGAGCTGCTCCGGGCTCAGGCTCTCGTGCATCTGCTTCACGAGGTCGTCGGGGTAGCCGAAGAACGGCTGCATCCCCGGCGTGTGCCCGAGGCCGATGCCGTGTCCCTTGCCCGGGATGTGCACCGCCCAGCCCTTCGAGTGCGTCGAGCCGGACGACGGGAAGTAGCCCAGGTGGAACCCGAACTGGTGCGCCACCGGGGTGTGATAGCCGTCGCCGGAGAAGTTCTCGGTGCAGATCTTCCAGTCGGTCTCGGCCACCCAGTGGTCCGGCGGGCCGTGCACCTCGCTGCCGTTCACACCCTGCTTGAGGTAGATGTCCAGGTAAAACTGGAACCCGCCCAGATAGTCCTCGAGGCTCTCCGCTTCCGGGTCCAGCGTGCCGAAGATCAGGCCGGCGTAGCTGTCGACGCGCACCTTGACCAGGCCGAACTGCTTGCGGTCGAGCTTCTTGGCGTACGCCTCGTTGAAGTACGGAACGCCGATGAGCTCGCCTGAGTTCTTGTACACCCAACCGTGGTAGGAGCAGCGGAAGTGCGACGCGTTGCCCATCTCGGACTTGCACATCATGTTGCCGCGATGGCGGCACATGTTGAGGTGTGCGTGCACCTCGCCCTTCTCGTCCCGCGCCACGATGATGTTGTTGTTGGCGATGTAGCGCGTGACGTAGTCGCCGGGCTTCGGGATCTCCGACTCGTGCGCGAGGAAGCACCAGGCCTTGCCGAACACCCGCGTCAGCTCGCGTTCGAAAACCTCCCGATCGTTGAAGATGCGCGCGGGGACCCGCCCGGCGGGCACTCCCTCGCGCATCTCGCGGATCATCGTGTCCAGGTCCTGCGACATCTTCGTCAGCTCCGGGTCGTGTGAGTCGTGCCGAAGCGCTCGGCCACCTGGTCGATCACCTGCTTGTACCGGGCGATGTGGTCCTTGGTGTCCTGGACGTGCTTCTCCGGCACCAGGTCCTCCGTGTACGGCGCTCGGCACTTGCCGACGTGGATGTAACCCGCCTCGTTGACCCGGATCTTCTCCAGCGGGATGTTGTACTTCGCGAACTCCATGAAGTCCTGACCGACCAGGAACGGCTCGTGCGCCCAGCGCAGACGCTCGGTCAGCCACTTGGCGTCCTCGATGCGGTTGTCCCGCAGCGCGTCCCGCAGCGCGAGCACCGGGGCGGGGCCGCAGGCGGTGGTTGACGACCAGGCCATGCCGACGAGCTCCTCGCCGTACATCTCCCAGGCCGGCAGCCAGTCGGTCTCGATCGGCATCAGGGGGAAGTGCTTGCCGGTGTGGGCCATGTCGTTGTGGTAGCGGAAGCCGACCGACGCACCGCCGGCGTACTTCACGGCGACGACCTGGGGAAGTTCGATGAGGGTCTTGTAGACGCTGCGGGGGATGATTCCGCCGAACGCCGCGGTGTTGTCGTAGACGACGATCGCGAGCTCGGGGACGGCTTCGGCGACGTCGCGGTAGAAGCGCTCCATCACCGGCGCGACCATGTTGCCCCACATCGGGCGGCCCAGCAGCGTGCCGGTGATGCCCAGCTCCGCGAGGAACTTCATCCGCGACACGGTGTCGCGGGTGTTCAGCGTGGTCGTGCCGATGAACACCGGGAAGTCCGCGTTGACGTCACGGACGGTCTCGGCGACGCAGCCGGCGAAGTCCTGCCACTCCTTCAGCGTCAGGGTGGCGCACTCACCGAGGGTGCCGTTGAGGGCGATCGCATCGACGCCGTCGGCGATCAGCGTTCTGATCATCCGCTCGGTTTCGGCCAGGTCGACAGTGTCCACGGCGTCCACGCGCTCCGCGCCGGGGAGGGCGGGGGTGGGCGGGTAGGACATCACACCGCGCATGTCCGGGCCGGTGACCTTGGGAAGCTTGCTCATGTTGGCGTCCTTCTTCATCGGTTGGTTCGGTTCACATCCGGGCGGCCACGACGGCGGTTCCGGTGAGCCAGGCAGGCACGGGCTCGTAGACGAGCGTCTCGAAGGGGCTGGCTGCCGCACCCGCTGCGACGAGCCATGTCCTGATCTCGTGAGCTCCGTTTCCGGCGAGATCGATCTCGTCCCGGCTGTAGGCGGTCAACCGCTCGGGGTCGCCCGCCTCGAGACGCGCCAGGAAGTCCCGGTCGAAGTCCTCGTTGATCGTTCCGGACTCCGGCATGCCCACCCAGTGGGAGAGGCCGCCGGTGGCGACCACGACCACTCGCTGGTACTCGTTCTGCGCCTCGACCGCGGCGCGGACCATCCGCCCGAAGTCGTAGCAACGGTGCGCGGTGGGCCACGGCGGGTTCACGCCGTTGACGATGATCGGCACCAGCGGGTACCGGGACTCCGGGTCGAGGTGCTTGAGGGGCACGCAGAAGTTCTCGTCGAACGCCATCCCGCCCTCGACCAGGCTCGGGTCGAACTCCGACTCCAGCGCGAACTCGTAGAGGTGGCGACCGAGCGGCCCGGCGCCCGGGTACTGGTGCTGGTGGACGTTGAGGAACTGGCCCATCTCCGGCGTCACTGGACCGAGGTAGCTGTCGGCGGTGCAGACGGCGAAGGCCGGCAGGTTGGCGAGGAAGAAGTTCGTGAAGTGCTCCACCGAGACCACGACGAGGGCGTCCGGCTCGAGCGCGGCGATACGGTCGCGCACGTCGGCGAACGCGTCCTCGACGGCCTTGCGCTGGGCGGGGTCGGCGCGCTCGGGGAAGCCGGTGATGCC
This sequence comes from Micromonospora sp., assembly GCA_049791715.1. Taxonomy (GTDB): domain Bacteria; phylum Actinomycetota; class Actinomycetes; order Mycobacteriales; family Micromonosporaceae; genus Micromonospora. The sequence continues at coordinate 14,668 of JBARAE010000124.1, read as the reverse complement.
CGGCGAGTGAGACGTGGCGAATACTCCGACGACGCGGCCGGTGCCTGTGGCGGTGCTGGGCATGGTCACACCTCTCCGCGGATACGGGTGTAGTACTCGGCGCGGTCGACGCCGATCTGCAGCGCGCAGAAGTACAGGAGGTATGGGTTGGCGCCCCGCTCGTAGAGCGTCTTGAAGTCGAGCGTGCGCATGGCGTCGCGCTCGACCCCCTCGATGCCGTAGCTGTCGAGGACGGCGTCGGGCTCGTTCTGGAACCTGGTCGCGAGCGCGATGTCCTTGCGGATGTCCCACAACATCTGCTGCAGCTGGAACAACCGTCACACCTCCGATCCGCGCTTCCTGGTCGGTGCCGAGGCGGTCCTGCCTCGACCTGGACCGTATGAGCGCGAAGGAGGGCGACGCAGTACCCCTACGGGTCAATTCATCCCGGGGAGCCAGCCGACCTCTCCGATCCGCGGGTCACGATCGCTGCGTCGGCCCGCCGGCTGAGGAGTTCACCCGGTCCGACGTCCGAGCCTGGTGGGTCGCCGACCAGCCCTAGGAGGGCGCACGGGCCGGCTCCACCACCCGTACGACGGCACTTCGTCGGCAGTTTCGCCGCTCATCCCGACCGACCAGATTCGAGCGGGCGTTGACCGCCGCGTAGATCGTCCGTGATTACTTTGGTGCACGTCGACGTACGCCTGCTCGGACACCCTGACCATGTCGCCCGACGGCTCGAGGAGCGCCGCGACGAGGTGGCTGCGGGGATCGACGCCGAGAGCGGCAACCGGTGCGCTGGGCACAGGTCGACGGGTGGGTGACCGGCGATGTGGCGTCCTACCCGGCAGAGCAGATGCACTTGCCGGGATGAAGGAGTCAGGCCGCGGCCGTGAGGGGCTTGACGCGGCGATGACCTACCTGACCGATGAGCGTGTGCTCGTCGGTCAGCAGCACAGCTCTCAGGGCAGACGACGCGCACGGGCGCGGGCCGCCGGCGTCAGTCCACGTCGCCCCAGGGCACCTGGTCCTCGATCGCCTTCCGGTAGAGCGCGAGCTGCCGGGGAGCGTTGACGCAGAGCGCACCGCGGATCTTGCCGTCGCGCCCGAAGAGCGCCACGAGCCGCCGGTCACTGCTCTCGACGACACGCACGTCACTGGCGGCGTTGGAACGGCCGACGAAGCGCATTCTGGCCTCGAACTGATCGGACCAGAAGTAGGGCACCACGGCGCAGGCATCGCCTCCGCCGAGCAGCGTGCCGGCGGCGTGCCGCCCCTGGATGACCGCGTTGTTCCACTGCTCCACGCGCATGGTCTCGTCGAAGAGCGGGTTGTACCAGGTGGCCACGTCACCGGCAGCCACCACATCGGGCACGGTGGTGCGCAGAGCCTCGTCGCAGCGCACTCCGTCTCCGAGGCCGAGCCCGCTGCCGGCCAGCCAGTCCGTGGCCGGCGCCGCGCCAACGCCGGCGACGACGAGGTCGGCGGAGAGCACCGTCCCGTCGCGCAGCCGGACCTTGCTGTTGCCGGTACTCCTCTCGATCTCGTCGACGGCGACTCCGCACCGGACGTCCACGCCGCGCTGCGCGTGGTAGTGGCGGAACCAATGGCCGACTTCGTCGCCGAGGACGCGCGCCAGGGGCACGGGCGCGAGCTCGACCACGGTGACCTCCAGGCCCATCTCACGGGCCGTCGCCGCCACCTCAAGCCCGATGAAACCAGCCCCGATGACGACCAGACTCCTCGCCTCGAGCAGCTCCTGCCGCAGCGCGATCGCGTCCTCGAGCGACCGGAGCGAACGCACGGCCCGCTCGGCTCCCGGGGGTCCACAGGTCACCGTGCGGGCCCGCGAACCGGTCGCAAGCACCACCCCGTCATAGGGGACGCGGCCACCGCCCTCGAGAACGACGGCGCGGTCACGGGTATCGAGGCCGATGGCGGCCCGGCCCAGGCGCAGGGTGACGCCCTGGCCGTCGTACCAGCCCGGGTCGCGCAACAGCAGCTTGTCGGGCTCGACGCCTTCGCGCAGGGCCTCCTTGGACAGCGGTGGGCGGTCGTACGGGAGCACGTCCTCGGCACCGACGAGCGCGATGTCGCCGGCGTACCCGTGTTCGCGGAGCGCCTCGACCGCGTGCACCGCTGCGAGCGACGCCCCGACGACGACCACCCTGTCCATGTCCCCGTCCTCAGTCCTCAAGCTTGAGCGCCTTGGCGGGACAGGCCCGCACCGCAGCCTCGGTCTTGGTGCGCAGGCCCTCGGGCGGGCTCTCCAGCAGCATGAGCACCTTGCCGGCGTCCTCGTCGAGGTCGAACACCTCGGGCGCCTCCATCATGCAGCAGGCGTAGCCCTGGCATGCGTCGAGGTCGACGATAACCTTCATCGTTTGTCCAACTCCTCGTGTGGGTGGTCGGTGGGCGTCAGTGGTCGCCCGCCAGGTGGGTCATTTCCGGGCTTGCGGTAGCCAGCCGTGCCGCACGCGGGGTGTTGCGGCTGAGCAGGCCCCGGACGACACCGTCGGTGACCACAGCGCTGATGCCCGGGATGTCACCGATCGCCAAGGCGCCGAGCGCATCGTCTGCGGTCGAGCCCCACGGGGCATCCATGACCACGAGATCGGCGGCAGCCCCCTGCCGAACGAAGCCGGAGGGCAGGCCCCAGGTACGGGCGTTGTTCCCGGAAGCGGCCGCCCAGATCTGCGCCGGATCGATCCCACTGAACGACGACAGCTCGGCGACGGTCTTGATCACGCCGAGCGGCATCACACCGGTGCCCGTCGGCGTGTCCGATCCGATCACGATCCGGTGGAAGCGGCCCTCCTCGTACGCCTTGCGCAGGATCCGCACCGAGGACTTCAGGTTGCCCGCTTGGACGAGCTGAAGCGCCATCTCCGTCTGCTCGATGATCACGTCGACGCCGGCCTGGTCGAGGGACGTCGGCCCACCGTTCACGTGCCCGCAGACGTCGGGGGCGAGCTTGAGCAGATGCTCCGGAGTGATCGGCTTGCTCCCCGGGATGCTGGCGCCCCCGGAGTGGCACATCACGGTGATGCCGTGCTGCTGCGCCCAGCGCACCTGGTCGACACCGTCGGAGGGGTCCTCATAGCGGCCGAAGCCGAACTTGGCGAGGTGGACACCCGCGTCCTGCAGGTCGGCGAAGTCCTTCTCCGTGAGCGCCGGCTCGAGCACGACCGCTCCCGCGTGGACCCGCATGCCACCGGGGCGGAAGTTGTCGAAGCAGGTCTTCGCGGCGATCGCCAGCGCTTTGACGCCGGCGGCGCTGTGCGGGCGTCCCGGAGCGTGGATCTCTCCCGGTGAGATCACGCTGGTGATGCCGCCGTGGACGTAGCTGGCGAGGAAGTCGACCGTCTTCTGTCGAGGCGTGTAGTCGCCGAGGACCACGTGGCAGTGCGAGTCGATCAGCCCCGGTGCGAGCGTGCTGCCCTGCGCGTCGATGACCACGTCGGCGGCCTCGACCAGGTCCGCGAGGTCGCTCCGCCGGCCCACGGCGGTGATCACACCGTCCTCGGCGATGACGGTGTCGACGTCGGCGATGACGGGCGACTCGAAGTCACCGGAGAGCACCGTGCCGGCGTTGGTGATCGCGAGTTTGCTCACTGCTCGCCCTTCGCCTTCGCCTCGTTCACGCTCATGCCGCCGACGCGGGCATTGAGCCGGCCGCGGTTGGCGACGGCGGCGATGATCACCAGCTCGTCGGGCAGCGGGGCGTCGGGGATCCGGACCTCGAGGGCGTCGTAGTGGCTGCGCACCCAGATCTCGTCTTTGTAGGCCAGCGGCACGTCGATGACCACTCCAGGCGTCCCCGGCTTGGTGACCGAGGTGATCCACGCCTCGCCACCGCCGATGGCGTCTCGGAAGGCATTTCCGAACACCGAGGTGAGAGCGGCGTTCACGTGCTCCTGCTCGCCGGCGGCGCCGACGAGACCGCCCTTGCCGTAGCTCGCAACCGGGGCGTCCAGCAGGCGCGCCGCCTCGGCGCCGATCATGGTGCCGATCTCCTGCGACGCCTCGACGAGGGCGTTGAGGTTCTGGACGTAGCCCTGCCCGGCGTACGGGTTGGTCACGACGGCGCAGACGGCGACCTTGCGTAGCGGCGGCCCGTCGTCGTGGGCGCCGGCCGCGAGTCGAACCTCCTCGATCTGGGAGAACACCTTGCGGATCGTCAGGGCGTCGCCGGTCACGTCGTTCCTCCGTCTTCTCGGGCGGCCCCGAGCTCGAGCTGTTGTCAGGTGTGCTGAGGCTAGGTCGGGACGTTGCGGCGGATCGTCCCCCCGTCGGGTCAATTCACCCGTCACTGTCGAGGAAGGACGCCAGCGCTGGGTTCGACGCCGGTCACGCCCACTACCTCGCGCCACACGTCGAACCCGTGCTGGAAGGCCACGACGCCGGCCTCCGGCAGCGCGATCTCGATGGCCTCGAGGATCTCCTGCGGGCTGACGCCGATGCGCAGCGCGGTCCGGATGTGGCTGGCGATGTGATGCCGCTCGGCCTTGAGGACGGTGAGGCTGAGGACGAACAGCAGCTCCTTGGTTCTGTGGTCCAGCGTGCGCTGCGAGAGGTACGCCGCGGACACCAGGTCGTCTGCTGCCTTGAGCACCGGCAGATCGACCTCCGCCATCGCCTTGTGGTAGGGCAGCACGTACCCGCGGCGTCGCACCATGTCGTCCACGTACGCCTGTTTGTCGCCATCGGCCACGACCGGTCGTTCCTGCTGCACCTCAGCCCACCCCCAGCAGGTCGCGCACCCGGGCGGCATCGTGCCTCAGGTCGTCCGGCCGTCCGTTGAACGTCACCCGGCCCTTGCTCATCACAGCGACCTGGTCCGCGACCCGGAGGGCGAGTGCGAGGTTCTGCTCGACGAGCATCACCGTCACGCCCTCTGCCGCGAGCGACTGGATGACGTCACCGACGAGGTTGACGATCGACGGGGCGAGACCGTCGGACGGCTCGTCCATGATGAGCAGGCGTGGGTTCGTGACCAGCGCGCGGCCGATGCTCAGCATCTCCTGCTCGCCACCGGAGAGCTGCCCGGCCCAGTTTCGGCGGCGTTCCTCCAGTCGCGGGAACAGTCGGTAGATCTCCTGCGGGGTCCACCGCCCGTCGCGGGCGTGCGCGGCGGCGATGCGCAGGTTCTCGTCGACGGTGAGCGGTGCGAACACGCGGCGACCCTGCGGCACCAGTGCCAAACCGCTGCGGGCAACGGCGTGCGTGGGCAGACCGAGTAGCTGCTTGCCGTCGAAGCTGATCGACCCGGTGCCTCGAAGCATCCCCATGAGGGTGTGCACGAGCGTGCTCTTGCCGACGCCGTTGCGCCCAAGCAGCACCAGCACGCCCCCCTCGTCGACGGTCAGGTCGACGCCGTCGAGGACCCGGGTTCCGGGGTACCCGCCGGCGACGTCCTCCAAGACCAGCAGGCTCATCGCAGCGTCCCTCCCTGCGTCAGATCTGAGGATTCGGGGGTGGCACCGAGGTAGGTCTGCTGTACCAGCTCCGAGGCGCGGACCTCATCCGGTGTACCGCTCTCGATCACCGCGCCAAGGTGCATCACGGTGACGCGGTCGGCGACGGAGAACACCACGTCGAGGTCGTGTTCGATGATCAGCACCGTGATCTCGCGGGGAAGTCCGGAGATCAGCTGCACGAACCGCTCCGTCTCCGCCGCCGACATGCCGGCGGTGGGTTCGTCGAGCATCAGCACCCTGGGGTTCACGCCGAGGGCGAGGGCCACCTCCAGCTGACGGCGCTCGCCGTGCGACAGCGAGCCGGCGAGGACGCCAGCGCGGTCGGCCAGGCCCACCTGCTCGAGCGACCGACGGGCGGCCTCGACCGCCAGCCGGGTGCTGCGGCCGAAGGGGCGGCTTGCGCGACCATGGGTGCGCTGGGTGCTGAGCAGCACGTTGTCCAAAAGCGTCATGGCCGTGAAGACGCTCGAGTGCTGGAAGGTCTTCACCAGCCCACGACGGGCACGCTGGTGGTCGCGAAGCCGTGTCACGTCCTCGCCGAAGAGCGAGACCGCGCCAGCCGTCGGGCGCAGGGTGCCGGCGACGAGTGCGAACAGCGTCGACTTGCCGGCGCCGTTCGGCCCGATCACCGCAAGCCGCTGCCCATCGGCTACCTCCAACGTGACGTCGTCGACGGCGACCACGGAGCCGTAGCTCTTGGTCAGTGCCGACACGGCGAGGGCGGGTGACGTGCCGTCGCTCATGCGTTCACCGTCCTGGGTGACTCGTCGGCGCCCGTGTCAACCGGCGCCGGGTGGGCCTCGTCGTCGGGCACGATCGCGCCGGGCCGTCCGCGGCGGCCCTTGCCGATCCCGGCTAAACCGCGTGGAAGGAGATAGACAGCGATCAGGAACAGGATGCCGAGCACCAACGGACCGTGGCCGCCGAGGTCCTGGCTCACCACGTTCGTCATCAGGGCGACGGCCGCGGCACCCAGACAGGCGCCCCACATGGACTGGAGGCCGCCGATGACCACCGCGAGCAGGAGCAGGCCGGCGACGTGGAAGGACAGGGCGTCTGGGGCGACGAACCGCGGCAGCTGGGCCACGGCGATCCAACCGGAGGCACCGGCGACAGCACCGGAGAGCACCCAGGCCCCGTACTTGTACCAGGACGTCGGACACCCGAGGCTACGCATCCGGGGCTCGTTGTCGCGGATACCGCGCAGAGCGGCGCCGAACGGTGACCGGACGACGGCGAGCACGAGACCGCCGAAGGCCAAGAACACCGTGAGGGCCAGCCAGTAGACGTAGCCGCTCAGCACCACGGGTCCGGAACCGAACAGCGTGAAGGGTTGACCGGCGGACAAACCGTCGCTGCCGTGGGTGACACCGCGCCACTGCAGCGCGAGCACGTGCAGCAGCTCACCGATCGCCAGCGACAGCATCAGGAAGTAGGTCTTTGAGGCGCGTACCGCGATCCACCCGGACAGCGCGGCCACACCGGCGCCGGCGGCCACCGCCGCTACCAACTGCAGGAGCGCGTCGCTGGTCACGTTGCGCGAGAGCAGCGCCACCGCGTAGCTGGCAACACCGGCGTACGCCGCGTGGGCAAGGGTCAGCAGTCCGGCGTGCCCGGCGACGAGGCTGATGGACATCGCCAGCAGCGCATAGGACAGCACACTGGTCAGCACGACCACGGCGTAGACGCTGGCCCCGATCATCGGTAGCAGTGCCAGGACGACCACGACCACCGCGACGGTGGCCGGCAGCAGCCGGGCCCGCAGCGCGGCGGTCATCGGGACACCGCCGTCGCGGACGGGATCAGGCCCTGGGGCCGGAAGGCCAGCACCAGCACCATCGCCGCGAACATGGTGAACGACGCCAACTGCGGCGCGAGCATGACGCCGACGTTCTGGACCAGACCGATGATAAGGGCGCCCAGCAAGGTTCCGAGCACCGAGCCGAGCCCACCGATGACGATCACGACGAGCGCCAGCAACAGGATCTCGTCCCCCAGTCCGGCGGTGGCGCCCTTCACCGGGCCTGCCAGCACTCCGCCGAGGACGGCGAGGGCGGTGGCAGCAGCGAAGGTCACCACCATCACCTTGCGGACGTCGATGCCGACCGCCTCGACCATCTGGCGGTCGGCGACGGTAGCCCGGACCACGGCGCCGGCCGGAGTCCGCTCGAGGAGGTACCAGACGCCCGCGGCGATCAGGGCGCCCACGACGATGACCGCGAGACGGTAGACCGGGTAGGAGTTGCCGAGCACCGACGTCGAGTGCGCCAGCCCTGCCGGCGCGGCCACGGAATGGTCGTCCTTGCCGAACATCAGCAGCAGCAGCTCGCTGATGACCAGCGCGAGACCCAGGGTCAGCAACGCCTGGTCCATGTGGCCGCGGGCGACCAGAGGCGCGGTCATGAGCATGAGCGCCACGCCCATGACCGCGCCGAGTACGACGGCCGCCACCACGGCCAGCAAGAAGCTTCCCCAGGTGGCCGTCGCCTCACCGGCGATGCGGTAGCCCAGGTAGGCGCCGGTCAGGAAGAACGCCCCGTGTGCCAGGTTCAACACATCCAGCAGTCCGAAGATGATCGTCAGTCCAGCGGCCATCATGAACAGCAGCAGCCCCATGGCGACGCCGTTCAGCAGCACGCCGGCGTTGTCGACGAACCAGTCCATCAGCTGTCTCCCGCCCTTTCGATCCTCTCAGGAGCGGCCGAGGTCCTTGACCATCACGTTGCGCAGCCCCTCGGCGGTCTTGTCCACCTTCACCAGGTAGAAGGGCTGCTTGATCGTGTTGGTGTCGTCGAACTCCAGCTTGCCGCGCACACCGTTTACGCCGCCCAGCTCGTTGATGGCCTTCCGCAGGTTGTCGTGCGTGACCGCGCCGTCGATCGACTTGATCGCCTGGTCGAGCAGGATGCCGATGTCGTACATGTTGGCCGCGTAGACGGTGGGCAGCCGGTTGAACTTCGCCTGGTACGCCGCGACGAACTGCTTGTTCTCGGGGTTGTCGACGTCCCAGTTGTAGCGGCTGGCGTTCATCACGCCCAGGGCTGCGTCGCCCTCGGCGTCCAGGGCGGTGCCCTCGGTCAGGAACCCGGCGCTGTAGAGCTTCACGGACTTGTCGAGGCCGAACTGGTGGAACTGCTTGGTGAACTCGATGGCCTCGCCGCCGGCGTAGAAGCAGAAGACGTTCTTCGCACCGGACGCGCGGATCTTGGCCAGGTAGGGCGAGTAGTCCGACGTCTTGCCGAACGGCGTGTACAGCTCCCCGGCGATCCGGTCCTTCGGGAAGGTCTCCTTGAAACCATCGAGTGTCTCGTGGCCACCGGAGTAGTCCGCGCCGATCAGGAACACGTTCCCCGCGGAGTTGTCGGCGGCGAGTTCCTTGCCGAGCAGGCGGCCGGGGTCACCGTTGTCGTACGACGCGCGCCAGATCCAGTCGGACTTGAGCTTCTTGCCGAGGGCGACCGAACCGGTGTTGCCCATCAGGACGGGCACCTTTGCGGCGTCGAAGATGTCGCGGCTGGCACTCGCGGTCGGGCCGGAGACGATCCCGGCCACGACGTCCACGCCGTCCTGCTGCGCGAGCCTGGTGGCGCCGGCGACGCCGCTCTGCGGCTCCGAACCTTCGTCGACGACATCCAGGTCGACCGTCCGACCGCCGAGCTTGTTGTCGTGCTGCTCGAGGTAGAGGTCAAAGCCGTTCTTCATATCCTTGCCGACCGAGGCGTAGACACCGGAGAGCGAGACGAGCACGCCGACCTTCACCTTGCCGCTGTCGGACCCCTGAGAGCTGTTGCCGAGCGAGCTTCCGCCGCACGCGGTCGCGACGCTGGTCAGCAGCAGGGCCCCTACCACTCCCAGTGCCGTATTGCGCCATCTCCTCATGAGTTGCCTCCAGGGCGTCTATGGAATGGGAGCGCCGGCAGGGACGGCAGAGCGCCCGTCGGCTTTGAGGGACGACGCTAGGCAGCTTCGACCGCGAGTGGTTTACCCAAACGGGTGGATTCCGCTTGACGCAGCGCGGTGCAACTGATCGGTTACTCCAAGTCGCCAGTCCTGAAGCCTGGTTGGTGCGGAAATTCGGGCGTGCTGGCGCGAGGAAATGCGTCATCCCCGCCACGGTGGCGCGTTTACGGACAGAGCTCCGCGCCGACGCCGGGCTGGTGCCGCACGTCATCGACCAGCAGCGCGCCGGTGTCGGGCTGATCTGGCTGGACCCAGGGAGCGGCAACAGCATTGATAGCAGCTCGCCGACAGGGTGGACCACCAACCCGATAGGACGCTGAAATGGGCGCCTGGCCGCCCGCAGGCTCGCTGTCACGCGTCCAACCAGCAAGCGCATGACGCAACGCTGTTACCCAGTTACCACCCGCTCCGAGTGAGCCCTACTCGCCAGTAACCCTTCCGCTTTTGGCAGCTCACAATCATGATAGGCGGCCAAAGCCGTTGTCGACGGGTTCGCCCACCCGGGGTAAGGGGGGCACGGTCGAAGGGTGGGTGCACCAATGGGTGACATGTCATCGCCGGCTGCCGCGCGGCATCAGTTTGCCGCGGCGCTGCAGTCCGCCCTGACGCTCGACGAGGTCAGCAACACTTTCGTGACGGCCGTGCGCACCGTGTTGCCCGCGCACTCGGTCGGGATGTACCGACTCCACCACGAGTCCAGTGAAGTGCTCGACGTCCGCTCCGACGCCCAGGGCGCCTTCCTCGAGCACTACGAGGAGTACGGGCGTACCGACGACCCCGTCCTCAACTTCGTGCTCCGCCAACGGCGGCCGATCGATTCCAGCCGTGCGGTGCCAGAGCAGGTCTGGGAGGCAAGCGGCGCCCGGTCAGCGCTCGGCAGCGCTGGTCTGGACCACTCCCTGGAGGCACCTCTGGTCGCTTCCGGGATGTTCCTTGGGACGATGAACTTCGCCCGCCCCGGCAACCAGCCGGCCTTCAGTGACGAGGATCTGGTCTCAGCGCGCATCATCAGCGAGCAGCTCGGCCTTGCCACCGAACGAGCGCTCCGCTTCGAGATGACCGGTCACCGCGCGAGCATCATGGAGAGCACTCTCGACCGACTTCCGCAGGCAGTCATCGTGACCGACCTCGAGGCCCAGGTGCTCTTCCGCAACCGTGCCGCCCGCAACGACCCTGATCTGCTCCGTCCCAGCATTCCCGGGCCCCATCGCGGCCCATCGGTCGAACAGAGCATCGCCGAGGCGATGGAGGAGTTCCGGGTCAACGGCAAGCGCGTGCACATTCAGAGCATCCGCGAGCCGAGAACCCAGAGCCAAAGGATCGTCAAGAGCTACCGGCTCGGTGACACCCAGGGCGCGGCAGTCACCTTGATCTTCGACTGCGGCGGCCCACAGGACGCCCGCACCCTGCCGAACTGGGAGGTGCTGTCCAAGCGCGAGCAGGAGATCGCCCAGCTGGTCAGCGAGGGGCTCACCACCAAGCAGATCGCCGACCGCGCCTTCATCAGCGAAAACACCGTCAAGCAGCACCTCAAGCGGGTGTTCGCCAAGACGGACGTGCGCAATCGCGCGGAGCTGGTCCAGATGATCTGGGCGTCGGGCGGCCGCGATTCGGGACGCCCCTCTGCCAGCTGACGGCCAGCTGGCACCACCTCAGTGCAAGCCCGGGTCCGGGATCGCGGCGACGTCCAGAAGGACCTCAACCAGGACGGGGCCGCAACCCGGACGCACCACCTCGGCAAACCGCTTGAAGTCCCCCCACTCCGCGACCCGCACCGCCGTACCACCCAGCGAAGTCGCCACCTCCGTGAAATCCGGCCAATCGAACATCGTCAACGCAGGGTCCAGCGACTGCCCAACGAAGCGGTAGTACTCCGCCCCGTACGCACCGTCGTTGAGCAGGACGACCACGACGTCGAGGTGATTGCGCACGGCGGTGTTGAACTCGGCGAGTCCACCCAGCATGAAGCCACCGTCGCCCGCGACCACAAGTGCCGGCACACCCGGCCGGCCGAGCGAGGCGCCGATGCCGTAGCCGACGCTCATCCCGATGTGGCCGATGTTGAGGCAGTGGGCGTAGTTCCACGGGTGGTCGACGTCCAGGATCCGCAGCGCCTCGTGCGAAAACCGGCCGCCATCGATGGCCAGCGTGCGCTCCCGCGGCACGATTTCGTTGACCCTGTGCAGCACGCCGGTGAGCGTGAGCGGACCATCGCTGTCGGCCGCCGCCTTGTCCTCCTCGTGCCAGGCCGCAATGCGGCGCGCGAGGTCGTCGCGCCGGAAGCCGGCGGGTGGCACCTCCGCCTCGTCGAGGAGGGCGCTCAGGCCGGCCGCGGTCCTCGCCGCGTCGCCGACGATCCCCAGGTCGACCGGGAAGTAACGGCCGAGGGCTGCCGGGTCGGTGTCGACCTGGACGCTTCGCTTGCCCGCGAGCAGCTCCCCTTTCAGCGTGGTCAGGGCGTTCAGCCCCGCGCCGAAGACGACGAGACAGTCGGCCCGGCCGATCACGTCCGAGGCAACCGGGTGGGACAGGGTCCCGACGATGCCGATGTCGAAGGGGTCGCCTGCGAAAAGCCCCTTGCCGCGCAGAGTGGTGCCCAACGGCGCACCGATCCGCTCGGCGAACTGGCGGAGCATCCCGGCCGTACCCGGAGAGCCGGCACCGCGGCCGCCGATGACGAGAGGTCGGTTGGCGCCGGCGATCAGAGCGGCAGCGTCTTCGAGGTCCTCGGCTGACGGCGTAAGCACCCCATTGACCAGTTGCTGGATCCTGCCGGCTGCGATCGTGGTGTCGGCCTGCTGGAAGTCCGCGGGCACCTCGAGCACGACGGGACGCCGCTCTGCGACGGCCCGCCCGAGCGCGGCAGCCAGATCGGCGGCCGCCGTGTCGACCGAGCGGACCTGACAGTACGCCGCGCCGGTCGGGACGACGACGTCGCGCTGCGGGATGTTCTGCAGATGGAAGGCCTCGTGCCTGGCCGTGTCGCCGGCTATGACCAGCAGCGGATAGTGGCCGCGGGCCGCGTCGAAGAGGGCGCTCACGCAGTTCGCGATCGCGCCGTGGGTGACGGTTGCGACACCGACGCTTCCGGAGACGGCGGCGTACCCGGCAGCCATCAGCACTGCCCCGCCCTCGTTGGCTGCCGCAACGAACCGGCCGCCCTCCTTGCGGTGGAAGGAGTCGACGACGTACATGTTTGCGTCGCCCATGACGCCGAACATCACCTTGACGCCGTGCAACCTGAGGGCATGGGCGAGGACGTCGTTGAACTTCACCTGGACACCACCTGTCGCCCGGACAGCACCAGCGCCTGTTCGTCGCGTCTGGTCCGGGGATCCGCGACGCGCCCGTCTTTGCGCGACGCTAGTTGCGGTCACATGACCGGGGGACACCCGAACGGGTCAAATCCCCGGCCCCGGCACAATGCCGGTCCATCGGAGATCTGGACGGGTAAGCCGGGACCGGCGGGCTTCGGCTGCAGTCTTCGGCTCGCTGAGTCTGCGCAGGCAGTAGACCCGTCGGAGCCGGGGTCGGGGATTTGCAGACGACGATGGTGTTCGGGGCTCAGCCGCGGTTGCGGTTACCGCTGGAGGCGTCCAAGGGGAAGGTGCCGATGTAGCTGGAGAACTGGCCTGCCGGCGGGAACGGCGGATATCACAGACGTAGCCGAGGACCTTCGGGGACAGCACGACGGCGATGCCCGTGGACCTCGACAAGTTGCTGCCGGTCGCGGCGACGGCGACGCGTTGGCCGGCCTCGCTGGCTCTGCGCTTCGGTTCGATGCAGCGCGAGCTGCTTGAGCGCCAGCCGTGGGCAAGCCGCCACCAGCTGGCAGAGGCGATCCTCGGCTGAACCCAGGCCTGGTACAACCCACGCCGACGCCACTCAAGCCTTGGCAACCTGTCCCCGATCGGCTACGTGAGCTACCCCCGCTTCCACGGAGTGCTCGTTACCTGGCGCCTGCTGGCTCCAGGCTGGTGCCGGGTGGGTCCGGCTGTTCGATGTTAGCGGCGTACCAGGCCGCCTCGTACTCGTCGGGGCTGCGGTCGCCGAGGCCGGCCTGGATGCGTCGGGTGTTGTACCAGCCGTCGATGTAGGCGAAGATCGCGTTCTCGGCTTCGTCGCGGGTGCGCCACGAGGTCCGGTAGACCAGCTCGGTCTTCAGCGTCGACCAGAAGTTCTCCATCAACGCGTTGTCGTAACTGTCCCCGGTGGACCCCATCGAGGCGAGGATCCCGTTGTCCGACAAGCGGGTGCTGAACCGGAACGACGTGTAGTTCGATCCCTTGTCGCTGTGATGGATCAACTGCCCATCCCGCACCTGACGGGTCCAGAGCCCGTACTCCAACGCGCCGAGGATCAGGTCGGTGTCGCAGCGATCCGAGCAGCGCCAGCCCACGATCCGGTTGGAGAACGCGTCGCGCACCGCGGCCAGCCAGAACACCCCCTGACCGCACGGGATCCGGGTCGCGTCGGCCACCCACAGCCGGTCCGGCGCCTGCGCGGTGAAGTCCCGCCGCACCAGGTCAACCGCCGGTGTGGCCCGCGGATCCTGCACCGTGCAGCCGCGCCGCCAGCCCCGGCGAAGGAACGCACCCTGCCAGCCCTGCTGGCGCATCAGCCGCTCGACGCGCTTGCGGCCCACCGCGATGCCCTCGCGGCGCAGTTGCCGCCACACCCGGTCCGACCCGTACGTGCACCCGGACGCAGTCCAGATCTCGAAGATGTTGCTCAGCAGCCCCCGGTCGACCTGTTCCCGCTCGCACGGCTGCTGGTCCCGCTTGACCCATCCGTAGTAGGTGGACGCCTCGATGTCCAGGACCCGAAGAAGGAGCGCGACCGCGAACTGGTCACGATGTTCGTCGACGAACCTCATGACCGTCGCCGGGTCGGGCCGAGCTCCTGGGCGAAATACACACTCGCGGCCTTCAAGATCTCGTTGGCTCGACGCAGCTCCAGCACTTCCTCGCGAAGGCGCCGATTCTCCTCCAGCATCTCGGTGCTCGGCCGGTCGTCGCGCTCACCGCGGTCGGCCTCGTCCTGCCGGATCCAGTTACGCAACGCCTCCGGATGCACCCCCAGCTGCTCGGCCAGCCGACGCACCACCGGCCTCGGGTTCGACTCCCGGTACAACCGCACCGCACGCTGGCGCAGCTCGTCCGGGTACTTCTTCGGTGCTGCCACAGATGACTCCTCCCCATGGCCATCAGACCATGATCAGAAGCCTCCATGAAAGCGGGGGTAGCTCA
>JBARAE010000123.1:0-1588 GCA_049791715.1 Micromonospora sp. | reverse complement strand
GGTCGGCCCGCGACCGGCGCAGCACCCTCACCGACTGGACGGTCACCTCGGACCTCCTGGCGGCGGCGTTGAAGGAGGCGACGGCGGCATGACCGATGCACTCCCACCGGACTTCGCGGACTGGCTGCGGCTGCGGGAGCCCGCCGACGCCGCGGCCCGGTCCACCGAGCTGGTCGACGCGGTCCGCGACCGGCTGCCCGCCCGACGGCCCGTGGTCGTCCACGACCTCGGCAGCGGGACCGGCTCGATGGCCCGCTGGCTCGCGCCGCTGCTGCCCGGCCCGCAGCGCTGGATCCTGCACGACCGGGACGCCGACCTGCTGCGCCGCGCCGCGGCCGACCTGGTCGACGCCGCCGACGGCAGCCCGGTCACCGTCGAGACCCGACGGTCCGACATCACCCGGCTGACCACCGCCGACCTGGCCGACGCCACCCTGGTCACCGCCTCCGCGCTGCTCGACATGCTGACCGCCGAGGAGGTCGAACGGGTGGTGGCGGTCTGCGCCGGGCGGCCCGCGCTCTTCACGCTCTCGGTGACCGGGCGGGTGGAGTTCACCCCCGGCGACCCGCTCGACGCGGAATTCGCCGAGGCGTTCAACGCGCACCAGCGGCGTACCGTCCACGGCCGGACCCTGCTCGGCCCGGACGCGGTGGAGGCGACCGTCACGGCGTTCACCCGGCACGGGATCGACGTCCAGGTCCGTCCCAGCCCCTGGCGGCTGGGCCCCGACCAGGCGGCGCTGACCGCCGAGTGGCTGACCGGATGGGTGGACGCGGCCCGCGAGCAGCGGCCGGAGCTGGCCGGCCCGGCCGGGGCGTATCGGCGGCGAAGGCTGGCCGAGGCGGCGGACGGCCGGCTGCGGGTGATCCTGGCGCACACCGACCTGCTGGCCGGAGGCTGAACCGGCCGGCGCCCGCGTACGTGACACCAGTGGACGGACGGCCAGGGGAGGACCGGTTGGCACAGGCGACGATCGCACCACCCGCGTCGACCGCGGCCGTCCGGGCCCCGTGGGCCGTCCGCCGCGCGGTCGCCGGTGCGGGTCTGCTCGCCGCGCTGGTGTGGTGGCTGGGCACCGGGCCGTTCCTCGCCGGACTGCGCCTGATCGACGCCCCGGCGCTCGCCGCCGCCCTCGTGATCGGCCTGGTGACCACGGTCTGCTGCGGCTGGCGGTGGGCGCTGGTCGCCGGCGGCCTCGGGGTGCGGTTGCCGATCGGCACCGCGGTGGCGCACTGCTACCGGGCGGTGTTCCTCAACTCGACCCTGCCCGGCGGAGTGCTCGGCGACGTGCACCGGGCGGTGCGGCACGGCCGGGACGCCGGAGACGTCAGCAGCGGCATCCGGGCGGTGGTGTGGGAACGCACCGCCGGGCAGGTCGTCCAGCTCGTCGTCGCACTGGTCGTCCTGCTGGCACTTCCGTCGCCGGTCCGGCGGTACCTGCCGACGGTGGTCGCGGTGCTGCTGGCCGCCGTACTCGGCCTGGCCCTGCTGGCCTGGGCGGCGCCCCGATCCGGGCCGTCGAGGTGGGCGCGGGCGCGTCGTACTGCCGCGGCCGACGTCCGCGCCGCGCTGCTGGGCCGGCGTACCG
>JBARAE010000122.1:0-3748 GCA_049791715.1 Micromonospora sp. | reverse complement strand
CGCCTTCATCGACCCGTTCCGGACCCAGAAGACCCTCGCGCTGAACTTCTTCATCCACGACCCGTTCACCCGTGAGGCGTACTCGCGGGACCCGCGCAACGTGGCCAAGAAGGCCGAGGCGTACCTCGCCGCGAGCGGCATCGCCGACACCGCGTACTTCGGCGCCGAGGCCGAGTTCTACATCTTCGACTCGATCCGCCACGAGACCTCCGCGCACCAGTCGTTCTACTACATCGACTCGATCGAGGGCGCCTGGAACTCCGGCCGCGAGGAGGCGGGCGGCAACCGCGGCTACAAGACCGCGTACAAGGGCGGCTACTTCCCGGTGCCGCCGGTGGACCACTACGCCGACCTGCGCGACTCCATCGTGCGGCGCCTGGTCGACGGCGGCTTCACCGTGGAGCGCTCGCACCACGAGGTCGGCACCGCCGGCCAGTCGGAGATCAACTACAAGTTCTCCACCCTGCTGCACGCCGGTGACCAGCTTCAGCTCTTCAAGTACATCGTGAAGAACGAGGCGTGGGCCAACGGCAAGACCGCGACGTTCATGCCGAAGCCGCTCTTCGGCGACAACGGCTCGGGCATGCACACCCACCAGAGCCTGTGGCTGAACGGCGAGCCGCTGTTCTACGACGAGACCGGCTACGCCGGCCTGTCGGACACCGCCCGCTGGTACATCGGTGGCCTGCTGCACCACGCCCCGTCGCTGCTGGCCTTCACCAACCCGACGGTCAACTCGTACCGCCGCCTGGTGCCGGGCTTCGAGGCGCCGGTCAACCTGGTCTACTCGCAGCGCAACCGCTCCGCCTGCACCCGTATCCCGGTCACCGGCAGCAACCCGAAGGCCAAGCGGGTCGAGTTCCGGGTGCCGGACCCGTCCAGCAACCCGTACCTCGCCTTCTCGGCGATGATGATGGCCGGCCTGGACGGCATCAAGAGCAAGATCGAGCCGCCGGCGCCGATCGACAAGGACCTGTACGACCTGCCGCCGGAGGAGTGGGGTGACGTCAAGCAGGTTCCGGGCTCGCTGCCCGAGGTGCTCGACGCGCTCGAGGCCGACCACGACTACCTGCTCGACGGCGGCGTGTTCACGCCGGACCTCATCTCCACGTGGGTGGGCTGGAAGCGGGCCAACGAGGTCGACCCGGTGCGCCTGCGCCCGACCCCGCACGAGTTCGCCATGTACTTCGACTGCTGAGGCCGATCAAGGCGCTGACCTGGACCAACAGGATCGCCACTGATCTTGGGTACAGGTTGGGTACAACCTCACGGACGGCGGTCATGCCCGGCTCACAGCCGGCGTGGCCGCCGTTTCGTGTTGAGCGAGCGCGCCGTCAATGCGACGATGAACGCCAGCACTCCCGGAGCGGCAGAAGCGGATGCCCCGGCAGGCGGTGCACGTATGACAGTCAGGGGGTGCGGGCGAGCAGCGCTGTGATCAGCTTGCTGGGCTCGGTGGTGGCCGGACGGTCGCTGACCTGCCCGTCGCCGATCTCGATGACCCGCCAGACTCCGTCGGCGCGTAGGGCAAGGTCCACCGTGATGAACGGCAGGCCCAGTGCGGCGATCATCGGTGCGACCGCGTCAAGGTCCACGTCGAGGGGCGGGAAGTCGTTCGGGGTGTCCGGATGCGAACTGACCACGACGCAACCGCCGTTGACCCACCAGGTACGCGCCTCGGCGGAGATGAATCGCTCATAGCGGCGTAGGACGAATCCGCCGACGAAGTCGTCCTCACGCAGGTGCCGCAGGCGGCTTGCCACCTTCCAGGCCGCCTCGCCATCGGCAAGGTCGGGGATGAACGCCGCCTCGTGCCAGTAGTGCTTCGACGGTGAGCGCCAACAAGGGGCTGTTGAACGATTGGCGGCGGGTCGGGCTGTCGTCGTCCGCGTGGGCTTACAGGATGTACAGGAGATTGTGGGTCGCGGCGAAGTGGTCGTCGTCGCGTGGTGGTGTCCGCCCGAGCAGGTGTTCGGCCGCTCGGTTGCGGCGTTCGCTTCCGAGGCCGACGCCAACATGGGTCAGGGTGGGATGGCTGGTAAATGGGATGAACGCCTCGACCGGTAGCGACGACTGGGTGACCCAGAGGTCCTGGAGTCGGGGTGCGGCGGCGAGCCCGTGAAGGGCGTTGGGCTGGCGTAGGCGCTGCATGCCGTCGAGGTCGACGCGGAGCAGCGCGGTGCTGGGACTGAAGTCGGGAAGCTGGTCGATGGTCAGGGCGTTCAGGATCAGCCATTGCAGCGCGGGTAGGCGCGTCACCGGTTCGAGGTTGGTGAGTCGGCGGACGTTGCGGACCGCGAGGTAGCTCAGGGTCGGGATCTGGGTGAGCCATTCGGCGTCGGTCAGGGAGCCGAGGGTGAGTGACAGCGACTGCAGGTGCGGCAGTGTGACGATCGGGAGGATTTGGTCGACCGGGATTCTCCAAAGGGCGAGGCCCTGCAGGTTGGGGTTGGTGTCGAGTAGGTCCGCGAGGCCGCGGTGATGTGTTGCGATCCTGAGTTCGCGTAGGTTCCGGAACGCGGTGGCCGGGGTGAGGTTGAGGGGCTTGCGGGTCTCGCCGAGGTCGAGGAACTCGATCTCGGCGTCCAGCTGGTGCAGTGGGGTCAGGTCGGTCAGGTGGAACAAGTCGGCCACGCTGAGGCGGCGAAGGTGCGGGAACCATCGCAGGAACCGCAGCGTGGACAACTCGGTATCAAAGCCATACGCGCGCAGGGTGACGGATGGATGCTCCGCCAGGATCGCGGCGAGCGTACGGTAGTCCGCATCGGAGAGCGGCGCCTGGAACTGCACCCTCGTAGCCGTGTCGAGCTCGGCCCGGAGCCGCGGCACGTCGATCGGACTCGACACCTCCATCAGACCACCCACAGCCACCGATCTTCCCGCCTGCGGTCGCCGCCCTCCAACTCGAAGCGGCGGCGATCTTCTACCCGATCGCCGGGCCATGCGCTAAGGGGCAGATCCGCGCGCCGCGGTCATGCAAAGGACTGCTCGGTGAAGCTGCTCCCGGCGCGCTCGGTGGAGGTGAGGGCCTGCCGAGGGACGTGCTGCGGCGGCAACCGGAGGTACTGGGTGTAGCCAACAGCTCGAAGGCGGAGCTCGAAGTTCTGACCCTCGATGTGCCACAACGGTTCCGGGCTGCTGTCTGGAGAATCATGTCGGTGAACGTCGGCGATCTCCATGACTTCGTGGAGCGGGCCGAGCCTGCCGTCGATGTTCCACGCCCGTTCGAACACGAGTGTCGCGGGCGCGATCCAGAAGGTGAAATGCCGGTCTCGTCCTGCAGGCTGCACCCACCGCACGATGTAGTCGAGGTCCAGCAGCATCCTGGCGGGCGGAAGGGTGTCATCCGCGTACTCGCCGATGCTCACGGCATGGACCCGGCAGTCATGCCATCCCATGCTCGGGAAGTCGGCGTCCGTCCAGGTCGCCTTGGACAATCCCGACGGGCGGTGCGGCAAGGTGATCACCGGGTCAGTATCCGCGACGGCGCGCGGTCATCGGCACGACCGGACGCTGATCGGGCGCGCGGTCAGCGGCAGATCCGGTCGAGTCTGCCGGTTTGGTGAGCTCTGGTCTTCTGTCGCCCGGGATTCACCGTGGCCGGTCAATGCTCGTATCTGCTTCGGCGAGCTGAGGCTAGGTTGTCTCGAACGGTGACGCTGAGTGGGTGGTCGGGTCCCAGGACCCGCTCGCAGTCGGCGAGTGTCTGCCGGTACAGGGCGATCGCCTCATCGAGGCGTCCCACCGA
>JBARAE010000121.1:0-3622 GCA_049791715.1 Micromonospora sp. | reverse complement strand
GCCGGGTGGCACGAGCGCGCCGGCGTCCGGCGGCACCGCCTGCCGGGTACCCCCGACGTCGGTGGCGACCACCGAACGCCCGCGGGCCATCGCCTCCAGCGGCACGAGTGCCATCCCCTCCCATCGGGACGGGCAGACGACCACGTCGGCGGCGGCGTACCAGTCGCGCGGGTCCCGCACCGAGCCGGCCAGCACGAGTCCCGGCCCGGCCGACGCGCCGGCCGGCGGTGGACCGCCACCGACGAGCGCCAGGGCGGCCGCCGGAAGGGCCGAGGCGACCTCTTGCCACGCGGTCAGCAGCAGGTCCTGGCCCTTCTGCCGGCACAGCCGGCCGATGCAGACGGCCAGCGGTGCGTCGCCCAGCCCGAGCCGGGACCGGGCGCGGGCCTGCTCGTGGGCGTCGGCGAAGTCGAACCGCTCGACGTCGACGCCGTTGGGCACGACCGCGTACCGGCCGGGGATGCCGAGTGCGCGCCCCAGGCGGCGTTCGTCGTCCGCGCCGCAGAGCAGCAGATCGGTCCAGCCGGCGGCCCGGCGCTCCCAGCCGGCGGCAGCCGGGCGCAGCATCCGTGGCACGGCGTGCACCGACCAGGCGTGCGGCTGGAAGACGGTGCCGCGGGCGCCGCGCACCGCCAGCCGTCCCACCAGGCCGGCCTTCGAGCTGTGCAGGTGGACCAGTGCCGGGTCCACGGTGGCGATGAGCTTCGCGAGGCGGCGTACCTCGCCCGGAACGGACGGCCCGGGCAGCCGGTCGGCCGACCACGGGAGCAGCCGAACCCCGGTACCGGCCAGGTCGTCCACGAGCCGCCCGTGCGGCGGGCAGGCGACTGCGACCCGCCAGCCGGCGGCGAGCTGGTGGACCGCCAGGTCGGCCAGGTAGCGGGCCACACCGCCGTCGGTGGGCTGCGCGACGTGCAGCACCGCGCCACCGGGGGAGCTGACGCGGCGTACGGCCGGAGCCATCGTCGTCATGACGGGCTCCCCGGGTGTCGTACCAGCGCGCTCGCGGTCCGAAGGAGGATCTTGACGTCCTCCCACAGCCCCCAGTTCTCGATGTACTGGTTGTCGAAGCGCGCCCGGTCCTCGATGGACCCCGGTCCCCGCAGGCCGTGGATCTGTGACCAGCCGGTCAGGCCGGCGCGGACCCGGTGCCGATCCCGGTAGCCCGGGTGGCGGTCGCCGAACTCGGCCGCCGCGCCCGGGCATTCCGGCCGAGGGCCCACCAGGCTCATGTCGCCCCGCAGCACATTGACCAGCTGCGGCAGCTCGTCGAGGGAGGACGCGCGCAGGAACCGGCCGAGGCGACCCGGCGGATCCTGCGGGCCGGGCAGGGTCCGGAACTTCACCAGGACGAACGGGCGCAGTCCGGCGCTCAGGCGGCGCTGCCGGAACAGCACCGGAACACCGTCCAGGCGGACCGCCAGCGCGCATGCCGCCATCACCGGCAGCGCCACGACGAGCGCGAGGGCCGCGACGAGGACGTCGAGTGCACGCTTCAGCGCGCGGCCGAGCGGGCCGAAGACCTCCCGGCGCCGCCGGACCAGCGGATAGCCCCACAGCACGTCCATCTGCGGATGCACCGGCGACAGCTCGAACAGTCGGGGAACCCAGTAGATGTCGCACCGCAGCCGGTCGCAGGTGCGCAGGCAGGAGACGAGATCACGGTCGGGGCGGGAGGTGAAGGCGAGCACCACCACGTCGACGTCGTGCTCCCGCACCACCCGGCCCAGGTCGTCCGTCCGGCCCAGCACCGG
Source organism: Micromonospora sp. (assembly GCA_049791715.1). GTDB lineage: Bacteria > Actinomycetota > Actinomycetes > Mycobacteriales > Micromonosporaceae > Micromonospora. The sequence goes on along the minus strand of JBARAE010000121.1, from coordinate 1,868 downwards.
CACCCCGGCCGGCGGATCGCCCGCGCCGGACCCCAGGTAGCCCACCGGGCGCAGGCCGTACTCCGGATGGTGACCCATCTCCTCGGCCAGCCGTCGGCCCAGCGTGTCGTCGCCGACCACGACGGTGCGGTGGGCCACCGCTCCCCGGCGTCGGGCCGCACGGATCCCGGCGTAGGCCGCGCTCCTGACCAGGACCAGCAGGACAATGCCCGCACCGACGCCGTCGGCCAGCGGTCGGGTCGGCGTGCCGGGCTGCAGCACGGCCAGGCCGAGCAGCACCGCGCCGGTGGCGGCCAGCGCCCGCCCCACCAGGGAGGGCAGGTCGTCCAGCAGGGACAGCGACAGGCGCGGGCGGTACAGCCGGCCGGCCTGGTAGGCGATCAGGATGACGACGAGAGCGAGCGCGCCGACGCCCGGTGGCGCCCCGGCGATGACACCGCCGAGGACCAGCGCGGCGACGTCGCCGGCGAGCAGGGACGGCCCGAGTCCCGGACGTACCACCCAGGCCCGTGCCCGTGGCGCGGCGACGGCGTCCCGGCCGGTCGTCGCCAGCGCCGGTCGCGGGTACGGTGTCCCCTCCGCCGTCACCGCGCCGCACCCACCGGGATGGTGGTGCTTCGTCGGGCACTGGCGGCCAGGTGCCGGCCGAGCACCCGGGCGGCGAAGTCGGCGCCGTAGACGAAACGCATCACCGGGCCGAAGCTCGGCGCGACCGCCGGTCCCACGAAGTGCAGCCCCGGAGCGGAGGAGTCGAAGTCGCTCCCGACGACGGGCGTGCCGGCGACGGTCCGCAGCCCGGCCCGCAGGCGCGGGTCGAGGAAGGACAGCCGCGCGACGTCGGCCCGGTACCCGGTGGCGGCGATGACGTGTTCGGTCGTGAGCGTCATCCGGCTGCCGTCGGTGCGGCCGGCGGTCAGCCTCACCCCGCCGTCCCGCGGCTCGGCACTGACCACCGCCTGCCCGGGGTGCACCGGTACGACCCCCTCGACGCGCGGTCGCAGCCAGGACGAGCCGGCCGGGCCGAGGGCGGTACGGGAGCGCCGCACCCGTTCCCGGGCGGGCAGGTGACGGAAGAGGCCGGGCTGGTTGGAGTAGAACCAGGTTCCCCACCCGGAACCCAGGCCGGCCTCCGGCTCCCGCAGCCGCCGCCACCAGGCGCGGTCGAGCGCCAACGGTTCGCCGTTCCAGTTCACCCGCTCGCGCCGGGCGAGCACCCGGACGGCGGCGCCGGCCTCGTGCAGCAGGGCCGCGGACTCCAGCGCGGACTGGCCCGCCCCCAGCACCACGACGTCCCGCCCGGCGAACGAGGCGAGGTCGGTGTGCCGGGACACGTGCGAGCACAGCTCCGCCGGCAGCGCCGCGAGCGCCTCCGGCAGGTGCGGGAAGTGTTGGACGCCCACCGCGACGACGACCCGCCGCGCGCGCAGGTCGGTTCCGTCGGCGAGCGACACAGAGTAGCCACCGCCCGCCGGCGCGACCTGCGTGACCAGGACCTCCTCCAGGTCCGGCACCTCGCAACGCTGAAACCAGTCGCCGTAGGCGAGGAAGGTCCGCAACGGCACCGGCAGGCCGTACGGGGCGTACGGGTGGCCGCTCTGCCGGCAGAACTGCTCCAGCGTGCGGCCCGGCCGGGGCGAGGACAGGTTCGAGGCGAAGCCCTGCGACTTCAGGAACATGCCGGCCGGCATGTGTGCCCGCCACAGGGCCATCGGCTCGCCGAACACCCGGTGCGGTACGCCCGCCGCCCGCAGGTGCGCCGCCAGGGAGAGGCCGTACGGCCCGGCTCCCACGATCGCCACGTCAACGGTCTCTCGGATCATGTCCACTCCTTGCGCACGATTGGGTCGGGGCGGGACGGCCCGAGCGTC
>JBARAE010000120.1:0-11625 GCA_049791715.1 Micromonospora sp. | reverse complement strand
CGCTCGACGTCCAGGCGTATGTCCAGGCGGCCGAGGCGGCCGGTGTGCCGACCGCGGTGGAGATCTCCTGTTGCCGAGCTCCCTATGTGGGGGCGTTCTTCGTCGAGCCGGTGCCGGCGCTGGACGCGCGGGCGGTGGAGTTCGGGTTGTGGTCGAGGTCCCTGCAGACCGGCATCACCAACGCCGACAGCGAAGGCGTCAACCGCGTGATCAAGGCCATCGCCGGCGACGCCTACGGCTTCCGCAACCCGAAAACCAGCGCCTACGCACGCGCTGCACCACGACCCGCCGGACCCGCGGGTGCCTCGGCCCCGCTTAACTTCGAAGAGCCGGCATGTTTCGGGAGCAGCAAGGGCGTTCGGCTGACCGGCTGATCCCGCTTTAGTCGGTTCAAGCCCGGCGATCGGTCGTCGCACAGCGCGGACCGCTAGCCGCCAGCCACCCGGGCGACTCGGGCCGGTGCGCCCAGCACGCCAGCAGGCCAGCACGAGCGCCACCGAGAAATCGGGCGAGCAGGAGGTAGCGCAGCAGGCTCCTGCTACACCGGTGGGCGCATGGACAGCGGCACCGGCACCGGCACCATGATGAGGCCGTACACGACGTAGCGCAGGTGGACCCGGCGGACGCCGGCGACAAGCTCGTTGGGCCCGCAACCCAGGGAGCGCTGGTACGCCAGAGGTGGCAGGTTCCAGCCGTGGCCCCGCTACTTGTCGCGACGGACAAGGAGCAGCTCCCAGGCCGTTAGCCGCATTTTTGACTCCCCGTCTCACCCATCTGACATGTCCCAGTTGTTCTTATCAGCCAGGATGAGGTCATGTCTGCATCGAACAAATGGCGGGGCCGACTCGCCGTGGTCCTTGGTGCGGTGGTGCTCTCGATGTTCGTGCCGGTCGCGGCCTGGGCGTCCACGGGGACCGGCGAGCGGGTGGTGGAGGCCGTCCGGCGCAGGCCGCGGGGCGGCGCCGGCTTGGTGTGCTGCCTGGTGGTTATCGCCGTGGCGGTGCTGCTGGCACTCTGGCTGATACGCCGTCGACGGAGCCGGCCACGCTGATTCGGTCGGGCGGGACAAGACGACCCGCGCCCGGCCCCGCGTCCGGCTCTCCAGGCCACCGATCCCGCCCCCTTGATGGGCTGCGACGAGGGGTCCGGGGCGAAGCCTCACTGGTGCCACATCAGGCAACGTTCGCCCGTGGTGAGGTGGTAACCGTGCCTTGCTACTGGGTCGATGCGGTGGGAACCTCTGGACATGTCGATCTTGGTCCCGCCCGCTGAACCGCGGGGACGTGCCCCCTCTTGTCCCTTTGCGCCCCGCTAATGCCGAACGGCATGTCAATTCGCACTAGACATCTACCGGGTGTGGACCTGCTGCCGGGCGGCGCGGAGCCGGGCGTCGGGCACGAGGTACTCGGCAATGGTGGCGGTGTCGGCCCCGTCGGGGTGGCAGGCCAGCCCCACCGACGCGTCGTCCCGACCGCCGTTGCGGTCAGCATCAGCAGCACGGCGGCCACGAGAACTCGTACGACGATACGGCTGCGCCGTTACGGGGGACCCGATCAGCCATTTCGTCGGTAAGCCGGGAAGCGCGGGGCCGGTTTCGGTCATGGGGGTTCTCCCAGGGCATGAGGAGGGCGCCGCGGCTGTACCGGCCGGTAGACCGTGCGGTGATCGACCTCGACCGCACGTTCGGCCAGCAGCAACGGCGCCCTCGGACTCGAGGAAGAGTCAGACCCTGGCCCCTTCCCCCACCCTGGCCTGTGTAGCGGAGGCCGCCTTCGGTGCCCGGCGTCCGGGCATCCACCAGTTGGCCTTGCCGCACAGTTCCATCACCGCGGGGACGAGGATCATTCGGACGATGGTGGCGTCGATGAGCACGGCGACGGCCATGCCCAGACCTATCTGCTTGACCGCGACGTCGGGGCCGAGCAGGGCGGTCGTGAAGACGGCGATCATGATGGCGGCCGCGGCCGTGATGACCTTGGCGGTCCGCGCCAGCCCGCGAGTGACGGCCGTGCGGGTGTCGCCGGTGCGCTCATACTCCTCACGGATCCGCGAGATCAGGAAGACCTCGTAGTCCATCGACAGGCCGAACAGGAGCGGGAACATCATCATCGGCACCCAGGTCGTGACCGGCATGGCGGTGGGGAAGCCGAGGGCCGAGCCCAGCCATCCCCACTGCACGATGGCGACCAGCACGCCGTAGGCGGCGCCGATCGACAGCAGGTTCATCACGGCGGCCTGCAGCGCGATCGTGACCGACCGGACGAGCGCGACCAGCAGCACGAGGGACAGCGCGATGACGACCGCGATCATCAGGGGCAGCCGGGAGCTGGTGTCCTCGGCGAAGTCGATCGCGCCGGCGTTCGGCCCGCCGACGTAGACCTTTTCGCCGGCGGATGCCCTGGGCAACACGTCATCGCGGAGTTCGTGCACCAGGTCGGCGGTTGCCTCCTCCTGGTATCCGGTTGTAGGGAAGGCCATGAAGGTGACGGCCTGCCCGTCCGTGCTGATCCGAGGCTCCGTGGCGTAGGCGATGCCCCCGGTCTTCCTGACCGCTTCGACGACGGAACGCAGATCGGCGCCGGTGGAGCCGGCCTCGGTGGCGAAGATCAGAGGTGCGCCGTAGCCGGGACCGAAACCCTCCGAAATGATCTCGTACGAGGTGTAGCTGCTCCGGTCGTGCGGCTGGACACTGGCGTCGGGCAGGCTCAGCCGCATCGACAGCGCGGGAGCGGCCAGCGCCAGCAGGCCCGCGCCGGCCAGTACCGCGGCGACCAGCGGCCTGCGCTGCACCACCCCGGCCCAGCGCTCGGCTGGGGTACGACGGTCCCGGGACGGCACCCCGTCGGTCCCGCGCCGGCGGGAGGTGCGACGGGGCAGGCGCAGCGAGTTGATCCGGTGACCGGTGAAGCCCAGGAACGCCGGCAGTAGGGTCACGGCGGCGATCATCGTCACCAGCACCGTCACCGACGCGCCGATGGCCACGCCGGTCATCATCTTCTGACCCATGGCGACGAGGCCCAGCAGCGCGATCACGACGGTCGTACCGGCGAACAGCACCGCGTGACCTGCGGTGGTGATGGCCTTGACGGTGGCGCTCTCGGGCTCGTCGCCGTCCTGCAGGCTGTCCTTGTAGCGGGTCAGGATGAACAGTGCGTAGTCGATGCCGACCCCGAGCCCGATCAGCGCGGCGACGAGCACAGTGAAGTCCGGCGAGGGAACCACATGCCCGACGAGCTTCATCAGGGCGATGCCGCCGAGGACCGCCATCAGTCCGGTCACGATCGGCAGGCCCATCGCCACCAGTGAACCGAAGGCGATGAACAGGATCACCGCTGCCGCCAGGACGCCCACGCTCTCACCCGAACCCTGCGGGGGTGTCTCGGCCTTCTCCGCCTTGTCGCCGCCCAGCCCCAGCGTCACGCCGTCACCGGAGGCGTCCTTGACCGTGTCGACCAGGGGCTTGACCTCGGTCTTCTCCACATCCTTGTCGGTCAGCGGGATGGTCGTACGGGCGATACGACGATCATCCGTCACCAGATTCTCGTCCTGATACGGCGAGGTCACCGGTCCGGTGATGGGTGAGGCGTCCAGCTCGGCGATGACCTTCTCGATCTTCTGCCGGGCGGCGGGGTCGTCGATCCCCTTTGCTGCCTTGATGGCGAGAGTCAGCGTGTCCCCTTGCTGCTGCGGGAAGTGCTTCCCGATCAGAACCTGTGCCTTGGCGGAATCGGAGTCTCCACCGGAGTAATCGTTGTCGGAGGCGGCGCCGTAACTGAAGCCGACGAACGCCACGGCAACGACGCCGACGACCCAGGTCAAGAGGACCAGGCGACGGCGGCGGTAACAGAACCGGGCCAGTCCCGCCAGAGCTCCATCCGTACGAGGCGTCTCGGTTGCCATCATTTTCTCCTCAATTGGTTGCACGTTGCCGCCATCACGGTGTGAACGGAGCGGGCTGGATCAGTGACCATGGCCTGCGCTTCCGCCGTGCGAGCCGCCGAATGGCGTCGTGACGCCGTCGTAGTGAAGCCGCAGCATCATGCCCTGATGCGCGTGCGGCAGGTTGTGACAGTGGTTCATCCAGATCCCCGGATTCGTCGCGTGGAACGCGACTTCCCATGTCTCGCCCGGCCGCACGTCGAAGGTGTCCATCCACAGCGGACTGCCGGTCGACGGCGTCCCGTTCCTGGCCAGGATCAGCACGGGATGGCCGTGCAGGTGCCAGGGGTGCCTTTCCAGGCTTCGGTTGACGACGGTGAACCGGACGATGTCGCCCTCGGCGACGAGCTGGTCGGGGATGGCGGGGTGGCCTCGGCCGTTGACGGTCTGCGCGTACGCCGGTCGGCCGTCGACCATGGCCACTCCGCGGTCGAGGACCATGGTGAAGTGCCGGTCGGCAGTGCGAATGTCGAAGGGCACGGCGGCCGGAGCTCCGTACCGCAGCAGGTCAAGTTCCGGCAGGTCGGACGTGTCCTCGATGCGCGCCTCACCGCGGGCCTCGCCACGCGGGCGCAGGCGCACTCCGCCGTCACGATCATCGTCGACAACGAGTCCCACGGACGTGTCCGGCATGGCGAACACCAGGTCGTATCGCCCGCCTGCGGGCAGGTGCAGTCCCACGTCGCTGATCTCGCCCGGCTGGTTCAGGTCTCGGCCGTCGACGGCGACCACCCGGAACGGGGTTCCGGCGAGGACGATCCGGTGCGGATCCGAGTCAGTGTTGATCACTCGCAGCCGCACGGATGCACCTGGTGATGCGGGATGTTCGGTTCGGCCGTCGCTGCCGGCGATCACCACGGTGCCGTCGACGGTGTGCACGGGCAGGGTCAGGTCCACCTGCTCCGCCGCGGAGTGCTGCTGTCCGTCGCGCAGTGTCACGACGAGCGTTCCGTACAGCCCCTTGTGTACGCCGACGTGGGACGCGTGATGGGTGTGGTACCAGTAGGTGCCCACCTGGTCGGCGCGGAACCGGTAGCCGAACTCCTCACCGGGTGCCACGGCCAGCTGCGTCACACCCGGCGCGCCGTCCTCGCCGCACGGTACGTCGTAGCCGTGCCAGTGCAGGGTCACGCCGTCCTCGATGTCGGCGTTGCGCAGCCGAACGTCGATCAGGTCACCCTGGGTCGCGGTGATCGCCGGCCCCGGTACCTCGCCGTTGTAGGTCCACGCGTCGATCTCTCGTCCCGACGGGAGCCGTACGGTGGCCTTCTTCGCGGTGAGCACGTGCCGCCGCACCGCGCCACCCGGCGCCGGTGAGCCGGAGCCTCGTAGGTCGGCCACGGACAGGGCCGCCCGGGACGAGCGTCCGGGGCCGCCCCCCGTGGTCACCGATTCGCCGGAGAGGAACGACAGCCCGGTGCCTGCACCGGCCGCGGTCACCACGACTGCGCCACCGGTCCAGCCGATGAACCGGCGGCGCGAGATCGCGCGCCGACCCTCCGGCGCGTGTACGAGCCCCGCATCAGCGTTCTCGGTGGGAGGTGCGACCACTCGCACGGTCAGCAACGCGCCGGCGCACACCAGCGAGATCGTGATCAAGGCCGTGCTCAAGGTCAGCGGGTACCCGACCAGGAAGGTCAGCACAAGACCGGCCAGCGCCGCGTAAGCCGCGGTGAACACCGAGACCACGCCGACCGCCGTTACGTCGCCGCGTCCCCGCCTCGCCGCGAGCAGTTGCGGGCCGGCGACCAGCACGGCGACGGCCCCGGCGGCCCCCAGCATCGGCAGCCCCAGGAGCACTTTCTCCTGTACGAACCACCAGCCCCGGCCGGCCAGCATCGCCACGCTGGCCACCCGGACGAGCGTCACGAGCACCGCCGCGACGAGGACGGCGAGCGCCGGCCGGGTACGCCGCAGCGCCAGTGTGATGGCGGCCACGAACCACACGGCGATGCTCAGCAGCGCGACGACGTGGTCCAGAACGATCCACAGCCCGGTGGTCATGGCGCCTGTCGCGCGGGCGTGGCCGGCGTGGACAGCTGCGTGGCCGGCCTGGACAGCTGCCTGGCCTGGCGGATGATCGTCCCGGTCACAGCCACGATCGCGAGACCGTTGACCGCATGCAGGCCGAAGACGAGCCCGCCGGGGGTACCGTCGAGCGCCGTGGCGATCCCCTTGATGACGAACTGCACAACCGCGAGCCCGGCGACGAGGCCACTCATCCCGATGAGCCGCCCGGGCATCCGGGCAATCGCGGCGACGACGGTCACCAGGACCGCGATCAGGACGATTCCGCCGCCCAGCGCGCGGTGCGGCTGGAAGGACTCATCGTTGGGTGCCGTGTCGAAAGCACCGCTGGCAGCCAGGAAGAACTGCGTGACGACGGCCAGCATCTGCACGGCCGCCAGACCGGTGAAGAATCTACGCATGGCGCGCTCCCGAGGTGGGTGAGGGTGATCGTTCATGGAGGCGATCGTCGCGCCGGTGCGGCTGCCGCCGCCTCTGACAGCGGATGGCAGCGGCTACGCAATTGGGCGTAGGCGATTCGCGCCTCGCTACGTCCAGCGGCGTAGCAGGTCGCGCATCTCTGCCGAGCGGTGTCCGTGGGCGAGAACAGTAGGATCACGGCATGCAACCACGTGCCGTGTCGTTCCCCTTGCGGGTGGTGGCGCAAGACGTGGCGCTCGCGCTCTTCGTCACCGTGATGCAGGTGCAGGGCACGGTCGCCAAGGTTGCCATCGAAGGGGCACCGCGTCCGCTCACCGACTTCGGAAACCTCGGATACGTGCTGCTGACGGTAAGTGGACTGGTCCTGGCCGTCCGCCGCCGGTGGCCGGTCCCGGTGTTCGTCACCGCCGCACTCGCCAGCCTGGTGTATTACGGTCTCGACTTCCCGGACGGGCCCGGCTGGCTCGGGCTCTTCGTCGCCCTGTACACCCTCGCCGCGTACGGTGACGGGCGCCGGTCGCTGGTGGTAGCCGGCGTGGGTACCACGGTGCTCGCCGTCGGGTGGCTGGTCGCCGCGGCCGACATCGAGCCACGCGCCGCCATCGGCTGGGTGTTCTTCCGGATCGGTGCGTCGGTCATGAGCGCAGCCCTCGGCGAGTCCGTCCGGTCCCGACGGGTCATCGCAGCCGAAGCGCAGGAGCGTGCCGAGCTGGCTGAACGGACTCGCGAGGAGGAAGCGCGGGCGCGGGTGGACGCCGAACGGCTCCGGATCGCGCGCGAGGTCCACGACACGGTCGCGCACGCTGTAGCGATCATCAACGTCCAGTCCGGTGTCACCGCCCACGTGCTTGACAAGCGGCCGGACGTGGCACGCGAGGCGCTGCAAGCCATCGAGCAGACCAGTTCTCGCGCGCTGCGCGAGATGCGGGCCATCCTCGGGGTGCTTCGTGACGACAACGACGGGCGCGTGCCGTACCCCGGGCTCGGGCAGATCGACGAACTCGTCGGCAAGGCCCGCGAGGCCGGACTCGACGTCAAGCTCGAGGAGACCTCGCCCGAGACGCCGTTGCCGAGTGCGGTGGGGAGTGCGGCCTACCGAATCGTGCAGGAATCGATCACCAACGTGATCCGCCACGTCGGCCCGACCCGGGTGACGATAGCGCTGAAGCCGGGGATCCACGCCTTGGAGATCCGCGTGACCGATGAGGGCCCCCGTGCTGCCCCAGGTGATGATCCGGGGGACCCGCACCTACCGGCCCAGCGGCCGACCAGCGCCGACGGCTCGGCCAGGGCCGGCCGCGGGATCCGCGGAATGCGCGAGCGCTGTCAACTGCTGGGCGGGGAATTCGACGCCAAGCCGACGCGGGGCGGAGGGTTCGAGGTCACGGCCCGGCTGCCCCTGGCGCCGAGCGGGGCGCGGCGGTGAACGCAGCGGCCGCGTCACAGTCGACCAACGCTCCGATCAAGGTGCTGCTCGCCGACGATGAGGGTCTCGTGCGATCCGGGTTCAAGGTTCTGCTCGACCTCGAGGACGACATCACGGTGGTGGGAGAGGCCACCAACGGCGCCGAAGCCGTCGAGCGTGCCCGCGCCACCCGCCCCGACGTGGTCCTCATGGACATCCGCATGCCAAAGCTGGACGGGATTCAAGCCACCGCCCAGATCGTCGAGACACACGGGTCGGAGCAGGTCCGAGTCCTCATCCTCACCACCTACGACACCGACGAATACGTCTTCGACGCATTACAAGCCGGCGCCAGCGGCTTCCTGCTCAAAGACGCCGGACCGGCCGAGCTCCTGCATGCCATCCGGGTGGTCGCCGCCGGAGACGCGCTGCTCGCGCCCCGGATCACCCGACGGCTCATCGGCCAGTTCACCGCGCAACGAACGGCTACCCAGGCCGCGGAGGAGCGGCTCGCGGTGCTGACCCAGCGCGAGCGCGAGGTGCTGGCCCTGGTGGGACAGGGCCTGAGCAACAACGAGATCGGTAGCGAGTTGTTTCTCAGCCCGGCCACCGCGCGCACCCACGTCAGCCACGCGATGGCGAAACTGGATGCGCGCGACCGCGCGCAACTGGTTGTCATCGCTTACCAAACGGGACTGGTCAGCCCTCATCAGGCATGAATGCGTAGCGTGCTCTGACGCAGCGCGTTGTACGCACCGCTCCATGATCGCGTTCTGGTCACGCAACATAGGCGGATCGCGGGCGCCTGCATCGGGACGTGCCGACGACCGAGCTGAGGATCAGCCTTCACGCCGCTCCCCCGTAGCGTCACCAGACTGGGCTCCTTCGTCCGGGGGTTGACCTTGACGCAGCGTCAACCCCGCATGCTTGCGCCATGTCCATAGATTTGCAGATGACAACCGAGCAAGTCCCGCGGCCCGCGATCCACGTGCAGGGTCTTGAGAAGTCGTACAAAGAGCTGCACGTGCTGCGCGGTGTGGACTTCGACGTGGCACGGGGCAGCGTCTTCGCCCTGCTCGGCTCCAACGGGGCGGGCAAGACCACGGTCGTGAGGATCCTGTCCACGCTGCTCAAACCGGACGCGGGGATCGCCAACGTCAACGGCTTCAACGTCGTCACGCAAGCGGCGAACGTGCGTGAGTCCATGAGCCTGACGGGGCAGTTCGCGGCCGTCGATGAGATGCTCAGCGGGCGGGAGAACCTGGTGCTGGTCGCCCGGTTGCGGCACCTGAAGGGCACCGATCGGATCGCGGATGATCTGCTGGCCCGCTTCGGCCTGACCGACGCGGCCGAGCGCAAGGTATCGGCGTACTCGGGTGGCATGCGCCGCCGCCTGGACATCGCGATGAGCCTCATCGGGGACCCGGCAGTGGTCTTCCTCGATGAACCGACCACCGGGCTCGACCCGCAAGGTCGGGTCGAGGTGTGGAACAGCGTCAAGGAGCTTGCCGGGCGCGGCACGACGGTGCTGCTCACCACGCAGCACCTGGACGAGGCCGAACAGCTCGCCGACCGGATCGCGATCCTCCACGAGGGGCGCATCATCGCAAACGGCACCCTCGCCGAACTGAAGCAGCTGCTCCCGCCCGCCAAGGTCGAGTACGTCGAAAAGCAGCCGAGCCTCGAGGACGTATTCCTCGCCATCGTCGGTGACAAGCGCATCGGCAGCCAAGCCGGCGCGGCCAGTGCCCACGGCACGAACAACTAAGGACTCATGATGACCAAGCACTTCTTCGGGGACACCGCCGTCCTACTGGGGCGGTCCCTGCGCCACATCAGCCGCAGCCCCGACACCATCATCACGACCGCGATCATGCCGATCGCTTTCATGCTGCTGTTCGTCTACGTGTTCGGCGGCGCGATCCAGACCGGGTCCGACAAGTACGTGAACTACCTGCTGCCTGGCATCCTGCTCATCACGGTCGCCTCGGGCATCTCCTACACCGCGTACCGGCTCTTCCTCGACATGAAGGGCGGCATCTTCGAGCGCTTCCAGTCCATGCCGATCGCACGCTCGTCCGTGCTGTGGGCGCACGTGCTGACCTCCCTGGTCGCCAACGTGATCTCGCTCGTGGTCGTGGTGCTGGTCGCCCTCCTCATGGGCTTCCGCTCAGGGGCCGGCGCGCTGGCCTGGTTGGCGGTCGCCGGCATCATGATGCTGTTCACGCTGGCCCTGACCTGGCTCGCCGTGATCCCCGGCCTGACCGCGAAGTCCGTGGACGGCGCGAGCGCGTTCTCCTACCCGCTCATCTTCCTGCCGTTCATCAGCTCCGCCTTCGTACCCACCGAGAGCATGCCCGGCCCGGTGCGCGCCTTCGCCGAGAACCAGCCGGTGACCTCCATCGTCAACACGATCCGCGACCTGTTCGCTCAGCAGGAGGTCGGTGGCCAGCTCTGGGTCGCCCTCGCCTGGAGTGTCGGCCTTCTCATCGTCGCGTACGCCCTCGCCATGGCCATCCACCACCGGAAGATCAGTTGACGGTGCGCCGTCATCGGGCAGGCTGAAGCAATGCTGACGATCGGACAGCTGGCGTCCTACGCCGGGGTGACCATCCGCGCGGTGCGGCACTACCACCAGATCGGGCTGCTCCTGGAGCCGGAGCGCGACGCCTCCGGCTACCGGACGTACGACGCCGCCGCGGTCGTGCGACTCATCCGTATCCGGACCCTGGCCCAGGCCGGCGTCCCGCTGGCCCGGGTCCGCGAGCTGCTCGACGCCGACCCGGAGACGTTCGCCGCCGCGACCACCGAGATCGACCGGCAGCTACGTACACAGATCCGCGCGCTGCAGGAGCACCGCCGGCGGATCGCGCAGCTGGGCTCCGCTGATTCGTTGGCTCTTCCCGAGGAGGTGGTCGACTACCTGGACCGCCTGCGTGCCACCGGAGCCCCGGAGGGGGTCATCGACCTCGAGCGAGACGCCTGGATCCTGATGGCCGCGCGATGGCCGGAAGCGATCCCGGCGATCATGGCGGCCAAGGTGGCCCAGCTTGCCGACCCGAACATCGTCCGGCTCTACCGGCTCATCGGTCGCATCGCAGAGAACTGGGAGGACGAGGAGCTCCTGCGCGAGACGGCCGACCTCATGAGCGAGCTGTTCGAGCAGGCGACGGTCAGCGGGGAGCTGGACCGGCAGGACGAGCACATGCCGGACGCGGCATTCATCCGCCTCATGGACGCGTTCGCCGATGGCGCCCACCCCGCCGTCGCGCGGCTGCGGAAGCTGATCGCCGAGCGCGGTTGGACCGGGTGGACTCGGGTCGAGAAGCGCGAACGCTGAGTCGTCACGCCGTGTCCGCATCCCCGTCAGACCGGTCGCACTCAACTGCCGCTGGCCGCGGCTCGCCGCTGCATCAATCAGACGTATCGCGACCTTGCCCGGACCGTGACGCGGCCGGGCGGTACCCGTCCGCGCCGGTGCCCGGCATGGAGGTCACACTTCGGGACATGGAGTTCTTCTGCTACCACCGCGACCGGTCCAGCTCGGCGGCGCTGCGCGACCAGCTGCTGGAAAAGCACTGGTCCTACATGGACCGGTACTCGAGAGACATGATCGCTCGCGGCCCGACCTTTGCCGGCGACACGCCCACCGGCAGCGTGCACATCGTCGACCTGCCCGGTCCCGCCGCCGCCCGCGCGTTCGCTCTCGACGAGCCCAACTATCAGGCCGGCGTGTACCGGGACGTGCTGCTGCGCCGGTGGCGCAACACGCTGGGCCGCACCATGTGGGACTTCCCCGGAGGCCGGACCGGTGGTAACCGGTACCTGGTGCT
>JBARAE010000119.1:0-1634 GCA_049791715.1 Micromonospora sp. | reverse complement strand
AAATCTCGTAGCTCGCGTCTCCGACGCGTAGCTGGGTCTTCGCACCGAAGGTGTCGAGGCTCGCCACGTCGTACTCCTTCACACCAGCGACCGTGAGTAGTCCTGAGCAGTCTGTCGCACCGGCCGGCATGCCGCCGTGCTTAGGCAACACTTACCGCCGGCTTCCCGGGGTTCAACAAAACCGTACGTCCGTCTTGCTATTGACGCAACCTCGTGCCAGGGTTCGGGACGAGGAGGTGCCACCATGATCCACCACGTCCTGCTCGCCTGCCCACCCGGCTCCGAGCCCGCTTCCCGGGCCTTCTACACCGACCTGCTCGGCATGAGCGAGAAGCCCAAGCCGCCGGCCCTCGCCGCCCGCGGTGGCTGCTGGTTCACCGGCTACGGCGCCGAACTGCACCTCGGCGTCGAGGCGGACTTCCGGCCCGCCCGCAAGGCACACCCGGCGCTGCTCCGCCCCGACCTCGACGACCTCGCGGCCCGGCTCACCACCGCCGGCCACCCGGTCACCTGGGGCGACGACGAGATCCCCGGCATGCGTCGCTTCCACACCCACGACCCGCACGGCAACCGCCTGGAGTTCCTCGCCCCGATCGCCGACTGAGCCCTGCCCCGCCGGTCGCCGTCGTCACGCGCCCGCGTCCCTGGCGGGTCGTCACGCGCCCGCGCTCCACCGCTTTCGTCACGCGTCCGCGCCCCGGTGCGTCGTCACGCGCCGCGCCCCTCCTTCGGTGGGTGGAACCTCATGGCTGTCACCAGGGGCCGGACACAACCATGACGTTCCACCGACCGGGCCGCGAGCTGCGCGCACTGTCGCCCGTACCGGTCCAACTGTGCGGGGCGGGCCGGGAGGCCGGCGCCGGCCCGGACGGGTCACCGGTCGGTGAGCATGCCGCCTCGACGGGGGACCGGAGGTAGGGTTCGAGGTCGGACCGGAAGGGGTGACGGTGGTCGACGTACAGCACTGGCTCTCCGCGCTGCCGCCCGGCGTGGTCTACCTGATCGTCGCCGGGGTCATCGGCGTGGAGAGCATGGGAGTCCCGCTTCCCGGCGAGATCGTCCTGGTCAGCTCCGCCCTGCTCGCCGCCGCCGGAGTGGTCGAGCCGGAGTGGGTGGCCACCGCCGCGGCTGCCGGTGCCATCGTTGGCGACTCCATCGGGTACGCGGTGGGGCGGCGCGGCGGGCGACCCATGCTCGTCCGGCTGGGCCGGCGCTTCCCCCGCCATCTCGGCCCGGCGCAACTGGCCCAGGCCGAGCAGACCTTCACCCGGCACGGCGTGTGGGCGGTCTTCTTCGGCCGGTTCGTGGCGCTGCTGCGGATCCTCGCCGGCCCGCTCGCGGGTGCGCTGCACGTGCCGTACCGCCGGTTCCTGCTGGCGAACGCGGCCGGCGGCCTGGTCTGGGCCTTCGGCACCACCTACCTGCTCTTCTCCGTCGGTCGGGCGGCCGAGCACTGGCTGAAGGACATCTCCTGGGTCGGGCTGGTCATCGCAATCCTCGGCGGGCTCGGCAGCACCTGGTGGCTGCGCCGTCGGGCCCGCCGGCTGGAGTCGGTGGAGGTGCCCGAGGAGGCCGAGCCGGTCCGGGCCGGCGCCGAGCGCTGACCCGCAGACGACGAAGGGCCGACCCCGTGG
>JBARAE010000118.1:0-3541 GCA_049791715.1 Micromonospora sp. | reverse complement strand
CGCCATGACTGCCGCGGCGGCCAGGTCGGCGACCCGCTTCGCCTCCCGCCGCACCCGGGAGCGCACCTCCTTGGCGTGCTGCTCGGCGGCCTCGGCGGCCCGGCGCGCCTCGTTCAGCCGGCTCGTCTCGGCCGCCAGCTCCCGGCGGACCTCCAGCAGCCGCTCCTCCAGCTGGGCGCCCTCCTGCACGATCTCGGCGAACTCCTGCCGGGTTCCGTCGAGCTGCTGGTCGGCGGTCTCCAGTTCGGACTGGAGCTGGGCCAGCGCCTCCTGCCGCTGCTGGATCTCCTGCTGCACGGTGGCGAGCTGCTCCTGGTGGGCGGTCGTCTCCTCGTCGGCCCGCTCCCGCACCTCCGTGGCGTACTGCTGCGCCTCGGCGACCAGCGCCGCGATGTCCCGCTCGGCCGCGCTGGCCCGGTCCGCCAGCTCCTGCTCGGCGGCGGCCCGCCGCTCCTCCAGCTCGCGCGCCATGGTGGCCTGCCACTGGGCCAGTTCCTGCTGCGCCTTGCTCCGGTTGGCCTGGACCTCCTGCTGGATCTGGGTGCGGGCCGCCTTCACCAGCGCCTCGGAGGCGGAGCGGGCCTGCTCGACCTGCTGTGCGCTCTGCTCGGCGATCCGCTTCGCCTCCTGCTGGGCGCGATCGTGGGCGGCCTGCCCCTCGGTCCGCAGCTTCTCCGCCGTCTCACGGATCGCGGTGAGCTCGGCCTGCGCGGCGGCCCGCCGCTCCTCGTGCGCCTTGTCCTCCTCGGCGCGCCGGGCGGCCAGCTCCTCGTCCAGCTCACGCAGCTCCCGGGCGGCCTGCTCCCGGGTCGCGGTGAGCGACTTCTCCGCCTGCGCCTGGAGGTCGTTCGCCCGCTTCGTGGCGGTCTCGGTGATCGCCGCGGCCTGCTTCTCGGCCAGGTCCAGGATCTGGTCGACCATCGGGCCCAGGTCGCGGAAGGACGCCCGGTCCACCTGCACCGGTCGCTGCCGCAGCTCGGTCAGCTCGGTCTGCGACCGCTCGAGCTGCGCGGTCAGGTCCCGGACCTGGCCGTACGCCCGCTCCCGGTCGGCCGTCGTCGACGCCAGCTCGCCGTCCATGTGCTCGACGTACCGGTCCACCTGTCGCTTGTCGTAGCCGCGCAGCGTGAGCTCGAATCGCGGCCGCGCGGACACGTCGTCGTGGGGTGCGAACGGTTCCTCGCCGTTGGACATTGCGCCATCCTCCGTCGATTGCCAGCGCCAGGCCGGGCGGATGACCGGCGCACAGGGCATGATGAGGCGCAACGGTACCGCCGTCGGCGCGCGGGTTCCGCCCCGCCCCACTCCTCGGCCGCTGACCGAGCGGACGCCCTGGTCGGAGGGGGAGCGGTCGGGCACGGGCGGCGGGCCGCCAGGACGCGACCTGGGAGGGCCGGACATGCGAATCGCCCTGTTCGTCACCTGCCTCGCCGACACCCTCTTCCCGGAGGCGGCCAAGGCGACGGTACGGCTGTTGGAGCGCCTCGGACACCAGGTCGTCTTCCCGGAGGACCAGACCTGCTGCGGGCAGATGCACGTGAACACCGGCTATCCGGACGAGGCGCTGCGGCTGGTCCGCCGGCACGTCCGGGTCTTCGCCCCGTACGACGTGGTGGTGGCGCCGTCCGGCTCGTGCGTCGGATCGGTACGACATCAGCATGCGATGGTCGCTCGCCGGGCCGGCGACGAACGGCTGGCCAGCCGCGCCGAGGAGGTGGCCGGGCGGACGTACGAGCTGTCCGAGCTGCTGGTCGACGTGCTGGGGGTGACCGACGTGGGTGCGTACTACCCGCACCGGGTGACGTACCACCCGACCTGCCACTCGCTGCGGATGATCCGGGTGGGGGACAAGCCGCTGCGGCTGCTGCGGGAGGTGCGCGGTCTGGACCTGGTGGAGCTGCCGCAAGCCGAGCAGTGCTGCGGCTTCGGCGGCACCTTCGCCGTCAAGAACGCCGACACCTCGACGGCCATGCTGGCGGACAAGATGCGCAACGTGCTGGCCACCCGGGCCGACGTCTGCACCGCCGGGGACGCCTCCTGCCTGATGCACATCGGCGGCGGGCTGTCCCGGCTGAGAGCCGGGGTGCGGACGGTGCACCTGGCGGAGATCCTCGCCGCGACGGAGAACACCGAGGCCGCCGGCGAGCGCGACCGACTGGGGGTGCGACCGTGACACGAACATTCCTGGGCATGCCCGCCACGGCCCCGCGCGGGGTGGGGCATCTGCGCGGCGACGAGCCTTTCCCGGCCGCGGCCCGCCGCGCCCTCGGCGACGCGCAGCTGCGCCGCAACCTGCGGCACGCCACCACCACCATCCGGGCGAAGTCCGGGGCCGTGATCGGCGAGGTGCCGGACTGGCAGGAGCTGCGGGAGGCCGGTCGGGCGATCAAGAGCGACACCATGGCCCGCCTGCCCGAGCTGCTCGAACAGTTGGAGGCGGCGGTCACCGCGGCCGGGGGCACCGTGCACTGGGCCACCGACGCGGTGGAGGCGAACCGGATCGTCACCGACCTGGTCCGGGCCACCGGGACCGAGCGGGTCATCAAGGTCAAGTCGATGGCGACCCAGGAGATCGGCCTCAACGAGGCCTTGGAGGCTGCCGGGATCGAACCGGTCGAGACCGACCTGGCCGAGCTGATCGTCCAGCTCGGACGGGACAAGCCGAGCCACATCCTGGTGCCGGCGATCCATCGCAACCGGGCGGAGATTCGCGAGATCTTCCTCCGCGAGATGCCCGGCGTGGACGCGGCGCTGACCGACGAGCCGGCCGCGCTCGCGGCGGCGGCCCGCCGGCACCTGCGGCGGACGTTCCTCAGCACGAAGGTGGCGATCTCCGGGGCGAACTTCGCGGTGGCCGAGACCGGCACCCTGGCCGTGGTCGAGTCGGAGGGCAACGGGCGGATGTGCCTGACCCTGCCGGAGACCCTGATCACCGTGATGGGCATCGAGAAGGTCATCCCCACCTGGGCGGACCTCGGGGTCTTCCTGCAGTTGCTGCCCCGCGCCTCGACCGGGGAGCGGATGAACCCGTACACCTCGATGTGGACCGGCGTCACCCCGGGCGACGGCCCGCAGCAGGTGCACCTCGTGTTGCTGGACAACGGCCGCAGCGCGGTCCTCGCCGACGAGGTGGGCCGGCAGGCGTTGCACTGTATCCGCTGCTCCGCCTGCCTGAACGTCTGCCCGGTCTACGAGCGCACCGGCGGGCACGCGTACGGGTCGGTCTATCCGGGGCCGATCGGGGCGGTGCTCTCCCCGCAGCTCACCGGCGTCGAGGACAACGCCTCCCTGCCGTACGCGTCGTCGCTCTGCGGGGCCTGCTACGACGCCTGCCCCGTGATGATCAACATTCCGGAGCTGCTGGTGCACCTGCGCGCGCAGGCCCCTCACCCGCGAACCGAGGCGATCGCCATGGCCGCGGCGGCGTACACCATGGACCATCCGCGCCTGTACGCGGCGGCGCAGCGGGCCGCGGGCCTCGGCCGGGTCGCCGGCCCCGCCCTGCCCCCGCCGCTGAACGGCTGGACCGCCAGCCGGGAGG
>JBARAE010000117.1:0-2678 GCA_049791715.1 Micromonospora sp. | reverse complement strand
GGTCGGCCCGGGCGCCCACGAGGGGCTGGCCGACCTGAGCGCCGCCGGCCGCCGGCAGCGGCACGAGTGGTGGATGCGCCGGGCGTTGGAGGTCGCCGTCACCGGTCCCGAGACGGGGCCGCCGGAGTCGGAGGAGGCGGCGGTCGAGGACATCCCGGTGGGCGCGGTGGTCTACGCGCCGGACGGCACGGAACTGGCCGTCGGGCGCAACGAACGCGAGTTCACCGGCGACCCGACCGCGCACGCCGAGGTGCTGGCGCTGCGCCGGGCCGCCGAGCGGCTGGGGCGCTGGCGCCTGGAGGGCTGCACCCTGGTGGTGACGCTGGAGCCCTGCACGATGTGCGCGGGTGCGATATCGCTGGCCCGGGTGTCGACGGTGGTCTTCGGGGCCTGGGAACCGAAGACAGGTGCGGTCGGCTCGCTCTGGGATGTGCTGCGCGACCGCCGCCTCAACCACCGGCCCGAGGTGTACGCCGGGGTGCTGGAGAACGAGAGCGCCGCCCTCCTGCGCGCCTTCTTCCGCTGACCCGTTCCGCTCTGCGCCACCCCGCCGGTCAGGCCGGCACGGTGGCCGGGCGCAGCAAGGTCGCGGCGACCGCGTGTGCCGCCTCGGTCCACGCGGTGGGGCGCAGGGTGGCCGGGTCGAGCCGGACGATCGCCCGGGTGCCGTCGGCGTACAGGGTGTCGCCGTCGACCGAGCGGAACTCGAAGGCGTACCGGGCGCTGCTGGTGCCGAGGTGTTCGAGCCAGAAGTGCACGGCCACCGGTCCGGTGCCGGTGATCGGAGCGCGGTAGGTGATGGTGAACTCGCGTACCGCGTGGAAGACGTCGGGGGCGCTGAGCTGCCCGCCCTGGAAGGAGACCCCACGATCGGCCCAGTACGGGGTCAGGGCCCGTTCCAGCAGCACCGCGTACCGGGCGTTGTGCAGGATGCCCATGGCGTCGAGGTCGTCGAAGTGCACCGTGACGTGCTCGACGTGACCGAACTCGACGACGGGCTGGTCGGCAACGGCGTGGCTCATGACAGGCCTTCCGGTAGCAGGGTCGGGTCGGGGCACAGGGCCCGGAGACGGTTCAGCAGGCCTTGGCGGGCGTGCCGGTAGGCGGTGTCGGGGTCCAGCAGCCGGGATCGCATCACCGCGCTGATCCCGAGCGCGTCGATCTCGTACGCCACCTGTGGGACGTCCACGTCCGCGGGGAGTTCGCCGAGGTCGACGGCCTCGTGGACGAGGCGTTCGAGGAATCCGGTCCAGCGGACGAACGCCTCGGCGAGCCGGTCCCGCACCGGACCGAGCCGCGCGTTGTACTCGAACTCGGTGTTGGCGAAGAAGCAGCCACCGGGGAGCACTCGGGCGGCGTAGAAGTCGATCCGCGCCTCGTGCAGCGCCCAGAGTCGCCGTACGCCCCGCGGGGCGTGCAGGGCCGGGGCGATGATCCGCTCCTGCCACTGCTCCACGGCCCGGTCGACGGTGGCGAGCTGGAGGGCCTCCTTCGACCGCCAGTGCGCGAACAGGCCGGACTTGCTGACGCCGAGGGTGTCGGCGAGTTGGGCGAGGGAGAGCCCGTCGAGGCCGGCCTCGGTGGCCAGGGCCACGGCCGCGTCGAGCGCCGCGGTCCGGGTGCGTTCGCCACGGGCGACGCGGCCGTCGAGGGTCATGCCGGAAGCCTAGAGGAAAAAAGCACGACCGGTCGTATTTATTTGTGTGATCTGGAACGCCAACCGCCCCGCCACCGGGACGGCGACGGGGCGGTGCGGGCTGCCGAAGGGTCAGGCGATGGCGGTGTCCAGGGCGATCTCGACCATCTGGCTGAAGGTCTGCTCGCGCTCGGCGGACGTGGTTTTCTCGCCGGTCTTGATGTGGTCGCTCACGGTGAGGATCGTCAGCGCCCGGGCCTTGAACCTCGCCGCGATCGTGTACAGCGCCGCCGACTCCATCTCCACCGCCAGCACTCCGTAGTCGGCGAGGGTGTCGTAGAGGTCCGGGCGGTCGGTGTAGAAGGCGTCCGCCGCCAGGATCGGGCCGACGTGCATGGTGATGCCGCGTCGCTCGGCCACCTCGACCGACGTACGCAGCAGCCCGAAGTCGGCCACCGGGGCGTAGTCGATGAGGCCGTCGAAGCGCATCCGGTTCATGTTCGAGTCGGTGGACGAGCCGATCGCGGCGACGACGTCCCGCAGCTGGAGGTCCTCGGTGAGGGCGCCGCAGGAGCCGACCCGGATCAGCGTCTTCACGCCGTACTCGTTGATCAGCTCGTGGGCGTAGATGGAGGCGGAGGGCATGCCCATGCCGGAACCCTGGACGGAGACCTCGACGCCGTTCCAGCGGCCGGTGAAGCCCAGCATGCCGCGGACCGTCGAGTAGCAGCGCGCGCCCTCGAGGTACGTCTCCGCGATCCACTTGGCCCGCAGCGGGTCACCCGGCATCAGGACCCGCTCGGCGATCTCTCCCGGCTCAGCGCCGATGTGCGTACTCATGGCAAAGATCCTGCCAGGCCCGGGCCGGGGATACCCGTTCGGCGTCGGTACCCGAGGTCCTGTACCCTACTCGGCGGTGGCGTGTCCGAGTGGCCTAAGGAGCACGCCTCGAAAGCGTGTGAGGGTTTGCGCCCTCCGCGGGTTCAAATCCCGCCGCCACCGCTCGAGAAATGCGAGAACGCCCGGCAGGTCCGCGAGGACC
>JBARAE010000116.1:0-3329 GCA_049791715.1 Micromonospora sp. | reverse complement strand
TCAGCAGCGACCTCAGCCGACGCTGACCGTGTTGAACCGCTCGTCGGTCAGCGGGCTGGCGACCAGGCCCTTGACGTCCTTGGTGACCACGATGGCCGGCGGGGCGTGCCAGATCGGCACGGCCGGCAGCCACTTGGCGGCGATGTCACGGTTGACCTGCTCCCAGGCGGCCTTCTTGCCGGCCTCGTCGACGGTGGCGTCGGCCTTGGCGATGGCGTCGAACATGTCGGTCATCGCCGCGTCACCGAACTCGGTCTTGGCGCGGCCGAAGAAGGTGCCGACGAAGTTGCCCGGGTCGTTGTAGTCACCCGTCCAGCCGAGGAGGTGCAGGTCCTGCTTGCCGAACTGCTGCACGTCATCCTTGTAGCCGCCGTTCCACGGGCGAGCCACACCGTTGACCTTGATGCCCACGGCCGAGAGGTCGTTGGCGAGGACGGTGAAGATCTCCTGCGGGTTCGGCATGTACGGCCGGGAGACGTCGGTCGGGTAGTAGAAGTTGAGCGTCAGGTTCTCGGCGCCCGCCTCCTTGAGCAGCTGCTTGGCCTTCTCCGCGTTGTAGTCGTACTTCTGCACGTCCGAGGCGTAGCCGAGTACGGTGTCCGGCATGAACTCATCCGCGACCTTGGTGCCACCCGGACCCTTGGTCTGCACGAGCTGCTGACGGTTGAGGGCGTAGGCGATCGCCTGGCGCACCCGCACGTCCCTCAGCTTCGGGTTCTTCTGGTTGATGCCGAGGTAGAGGATGTTGAACGCCGGACGGTCGAGGACCTGGAAGCCCTCACCGGCGAGCGCCTTGCGGTCCGCCGGGGCCGGGAAGTCGATGCCCTGGACGGTGCCGGCGCGCAGCTCCTGCTTGCGGGTGTTCTCGTCCTTGATGACCTTGATGACGAGCTTGTCGACCTTGGCCTTGTCGCCCCAGTAGTCGGGGTTCCGGTTCAGGGTGATCTCACCCTTGGCCTTGTCCCAGCCGCCGAAGCTGAACGGACCGGTGCCGACCGGGTGCTCGTTGGCGAACGCGCTGTACTCGAAGGAGTCGCCGTTCTGCTTCACCGTGTCGGCGTCGTACTTCTTCAGCGCGTCCGGGCTGGCGATCGAGAGCGAGGTCAGCGCGAAGGCACCCGGGAAGGCGCCCTTGTACTGGTTCAGCGTGAGGACGGCGGTGCCGTCGTCCTTCGCCTCGCACTTGTTGTAGACCGACTTGCCGGCGTCCGGGCTGTCGTTCTTGGCGAAGCCGCCGAAGACGTCCATGTAGTAGATCATCTGCGACTGGGCGGCGGCGCCCTTCATGTTGTACCAGCGGTCGAAGTTGTAGCAGACGGCCGCGGCGTTGAAGGGGGTACCGTCGTGGAACTTCACGCCCTGGCGCAGCTTGAAGGTCCAGACCTTGCCCTCGGCGTCGTGCTCCCAGCTCTCCGCCAGGCCACCCTCCAGCTCCGCCGTACCCGGCTTGTGGGTGACCAGGGTGTCGAACATCTGGCGGACCGGACGGAACGACTCGCCGTCATCGTTGAAGATCGGGTCGAAGTTCTTCGGGTCACCAGCGCCCGCGAAGACGAAGGTGCCACCAGTCTTGGCCTCACCACTGTCACCACCGTCGCGCTCGCTCTTCGCGCAACCGGCCGCGCCCACCGCCAGGGCCGCACTGGCCGCGAGGGCCAGGGCCGCTTTAAGCCTTCTCGCCTGCATCTCTCACCTCTGTCATGCGTGACCACGCCGAGTTGTGGCTCAGTCCGTGTGCGGGAGGCTATGACACGTCACACCGAAGCGGAACGCCCGTTAGGCAATCGCTATCAAGCCGACACCAACCGACCGGCTCTGACAGGCCCGGATCTCCCGGCAAACAGGACTGTCACATCCGCAGGCCCCCGGCAGTACCGGCCAGACCATGGCAAAAGGGCCGAATGCCGTCCGCGCGGAGCCCGGCCCGGGCACGTGTGGCCCGGGACACACCCGTCCCACCTCTCGGAACCGGGAACAACGCTGGCCGGCACCCGTTCGGGCACCGGCCAGTCGTCGTACGCGCGGAGGGTCAGACCGCCCGACGGCCCTCGAAGGCCCGGCCCAGGGTGATCTCGTCGGCGTACTCCAGGTCGCCGCCGACCGGCAGGCCACTGGCCAACCGGGTCACCGCGATCCCCATCGGCTTGACCATCAGGGCCAGGTACGTCGCCGTCGCCTCGCCCTCGGTGTTCGGGTCGGTGGCCAGGATCAGCTCACGGATCGCACCACTACCGAGCCGGGTCATCAGCTCGCGGATCCGCAGGTTGTCCGGCCCGATCCCCTCCAGCGGATTGATCGCGCCGCCCAGCACGTGGTACCGGCCCCGGAACTCGCCGGTGCGCTCGATGGCCACCACGTCCTTCGGCTCCTCGACCACGCAGAGCACCTCGTCGGTGCGGCGCGGGTCGCGGCAGATCCGACACTGCTCGGACTCGGCCACATTGAAGCAGGTCGTGCAGAAGCGCACCAGCTCCTTGACCTTGCGCAGCGCGCCGGCGAGCCGGTTCACGTCGGCCGGGTCCGCCGACAGGATGTGGAACGCGATCCGCTGGGCGCTCTTCGGGCCCACACCCGGGAGCCGACCCAGCTCGTCGATCAGGTCCTGAATGGCACCTTCGTACATCTGCCGGCTCAGAACCCGGGCAGGCCGAGGCCGCCCATGCCGCCCGTGACCGGGCCCATCTTCTTCTCGGTCAGCTCCCGGGCCGCCTCGGCGGCGTTGTGCACGGCCGCGACGACGAGGTCCTCCAGGGTCTCCACGTCCTCCGGGTCGACCGCCTTGGGGTCGATCTTGATCGCCTTCAGCTCCCCGGTGCCGGCCACGGTCGCGGTGACCAGGCCACCGCCGGCGGTACCGGTCAGCTCCGCCTCGGCCAGCTCGGCCTGAGCCTTCGCGATCTGCTGCTGCATCTTCTGCGCCTGCTTCAGCATCTGCTGCATGTTCGGCTGTCCACCTGGGCGCACGGAAGGCTCCTTCTCCCACTCGTCTATCGACCGCCGCCCAGCCTAGTCGGACGACGGCACACATCCTCGGCGGCCGACGCGCCGCTACCGCGCGTCCACCTCGTCGATCTTCTCCGCCCCGAACGCCTCCCGGAGCAGCTGCACCGCCTGCTCCTCGCTGGACTGTCGGGCGGTCCGCTCGTCGATCACCTCGTCCAGCGGCTCGTCGCCCGGGTCGAAGCCCTCGTACGTCGGCGTCGGCGGCGGCGCGGTGGCCGGACGTCCGCCGGAGCGAAGCGGCCCGTCGAAGTCCGGGTCGTAGGGCGGCTCGCCGGCCCAGTCGGTGTCCGCGGTCGGCCGCGCCGCCGGCGCGGTCCGTGGGCCCT
>JBARAE010000115.1:0-2669 GCA_049791715.1 Micromonospora sp. | reverse complement strand
GGTCCGCGTCATGATGACGCGGACCTCTCGATCGTTTCAGGGAACGGGGAATGTGATGACACTGCTCGTGGTGGGGGCCAGCGGCTTCCTCGGCGCGGAGATCTGCCGGCAGGCGGTGGCGGCGGGGGAGCGGGTGGTCGGCACGTACCACTCGACCGCCGTCGCGGTGCCGGGCGTCGACGCGCGCCGGCTCGACGTCACCGACCGCGCCGCCGTGCGCGCGCTGGTCGCGGCGGTACGCCCCTTTGCCGTCGTCGCCACCCCCTACCGGTACGCCGACTGGGTGGTCACCGCCGACGGGGCGGCCCACATCGCGGTCGCCGCCGCCGAGGTGGGCGCTCGGCTGGTACACCTATCGAGCGACGCGATACACGGCGGCCGACCGTCGCCCTACCTCGACGACGAGCCGCCGACCCCGGTCTTCCCGTACGGGGCGGCGAAGGCGGCGGCGGAGACCGCCGTGCGGGCGATCGACCCGCAGGCCGCGCTGGTGCGGACCTCGCTGATCGTGGGGGAGGGGAGCAAGCAGATCCAGCTCTGCCTGGACGCGCTCGCCGGTCGGGCCACCCTGTTCACCGACGAGCTTCGCTGCCCGATCGACGTGGTCGACGTGGCCGCCGCCGTCCTCGAACTCGTGCCGTCGGACTATGCGGGCCCGCTCAACGTTGCGGGGCCGGACGCCGTCAGCCGGGCCGAGATGGGGCTGCTGGTGGCCCGGCGCCTCGGCCTCGATCCGTCCGGAATGAAGACGTCCACCGGCGTCGCGGCCGGCGTGCTCCGGCCCACCGAGGTACGCCTCGACTCCTCCCGCGCGGCCGGCCTGCTCCGGACCCGGCTGCGCGGCATCACCGAACTTCTCGCCGTCTGACCGTCGCTCGGCCAGCTGTCGGATCATGCACAGTTTCTATGCACAACTCTTGTGCATAGAAACTGTGCACAGATATTGTGCGTGCATGGAGAACGATGAGGCGTCGCGGCCACGTGAGCCCCGCGCGGTTCGGCTGGACCATCGACAGGTGCGGGTCCTGGCGCATCCACTGCGGACCCGACTGCTCGGCGCGCTGCGGGTGAAGGGGCCCGCCACGGCCACCACGCTCGCCCGGTTGCTCGGCACCAACACCGGGGCGACCAGTTACCACCTCCGCCAGCTCGCCGAGGTTGGCCTGGTTGCCGAGGACCCGGACCGGGGCACCGGGCGGCAGCGCTGGTGGCGGGCCGCGCACGACGTGACCAACTGGGAGCCGACCGACTTCGACGACGACCCCGACGCCCGGGCCGCGATCGAGTGGATCGAGGGCGACCAGGTGCGGTACCTCGCGGACCACGCCGAGCAGTGGTTCGCCGTCCGACACGAGTGGTCGCCCGCCTGGCGGGACGCGTTCGGGATGGGCGATGTTTTCATGACCATCCCGTCGAACCGGCTCGAGGCGCTCAAGGACGAGGTGTGGCAGATCCTCGAGCGCTACCGGAACGAGGCCGACCCGGCCGAGCCCGGCGCCGAGCAGGTGCAGATCTACCTCGCCGCCTTCCCGCTGCTCGCGGGCAGGCGGCTCGCCAACCCACCGCGGTACGAGGAGAAGCGATGAGCACCCTGTCCGTACGCCAGGTTCGGCTCCGCTACCTCACCCTCTACGGCCTGCGCTGGCTGCCCGGCGGCCTGATGATTCCGGTGATGATCCTGCTGCTGCAGGAACGCGGCCTCACGCTCACCCAGATCGGTCTGGTCGGCACCGCGCAGGGTCTGATCATCCTCGCGCTGGAGCTGCCCACCGGTGGGCTCGCCGACGCGCTCGGCCGCAAGCCGGTGCTCGCCACCGCCTGGGCGGTCTGCCTCGTCTCACTCGGCATCTTCGCGGTGGCCGACTCGTTCTGGCTCTTCTTCCTGTCCTGGGCGCTGCAGGGTATCTACCGGGCACTGGACAGCGGCCCGCTGGAGGCCTGGTACGTCGACGCCACCCTGGCCGCCGATCCCGATGCCGAGTACGAGCGCGGCCTCGGCTGGGCTGGCACCGTCATCGGCCTCGCCATCGGCGCGGGCGCGCTGCTCAGCGGCGGCCTGGTCGCGCTCGGCCCGATCGGGCCGGTCAGCGCGCTGACCCTGCCCGTGCTGGTGGCCATCGCCCTCCAGATGGTGGCGCTGGTGGCGCTGCTGGTCCTGCTGAAGGAGACGCGCCCGGCCAGGGGAGCGGCCGCGGTTCGCTCGTCGATCGCCGAGGCACCGCGGATGGTGGGGCAGGCGGTCGGCCTGCTGCGCCGCTCCCGGGTGCTGCTCGCCCTGGTGTGCGTCGAGCTGTTCTGGGGCTTCGGGATGGTCACCTTCGAGGGGCTGCTGCCGGTCCGCCTCGCCGAGGTGATCGGGAACGCCGACCGGGCGGCGGCGCTGCTCGGGCCGGCCAGTTCCGTGGCCTGGCTCGCGAACGCGGCGGGTGCCGCGCTGACCCCGCTGCTGCTGCGCCGGCTCGGCGCCGCACCCAGCGCCGCGCTGATGCGGATCCTGCAGGGCGTGACGGTCGTCGGGATGGGGATCCTCGCCGGCCCGGTCGGGGTGCTCATCGCGTACCTGGCCTGCTACACCGTGCACGGCGCGTCGAACCCGCTGCACATGGGGCTGCTGCACCGCCAGGTCGACGGGCCGTACCGGACCAGCGTGATCTCGCTGAACTCGATGA
>JBARAE010000114.1:0-2251 GCA_049791715.1 Micromonospora sp. | reverse complement strand
CCCCTCCATCGACCCGAAGGAGGCAGCCGCCCGTGCGTTTCCGTTTCCGGCGCCCTGAACCCGTGCCGCCCCCGCCGCCCCGCATTCCCCGCCGACCGGCGGGATGGGAGACGGCCTCCACCCAGGTCCTGCCCACGATGGACCCGGGGCGGGCCGGCAACCTCACCCCGGCGCAACGCTGGCGGGCCGGTGGCTGGCGGCGCAACGACGGGCCGTCGCCGGGCGGCCGCCGGGGGACGTCCGCGTGAGCCGGCCGGCCCGACCGCACGTACCCATGCGGCCGCTGTGGCGGTGCCGCTCCTGCGGCGCGGAATGGCCCTGTCAGCCCGCGCGGCTCGCGTTGCTGGTCGAGTACCGCGACGACCGGCCGGCGCTGCTGATCTACCTGGGGACGCTGATGTACGAGGCGGGGGAGCAGCTTGCCCAGCTCAACGGGTACGCCCAGCCGGTCGGTCTGGCGGACCGGTTCCTCGCCTGGGCCCGGGCGCGTGGCCGCGACCCCGAGGATTCATCGGCGGAGGCTGCATCCGGGGCGGGCGGCGACGGCGAAGTACCGGGTGGAACACCCCACGTCAGCCGCGAAGAAGGGGAAACACCATGAAGAAGATGATGGCCACCGGTGGTGTCGCCGCCGCGTTCGTCGCCACCCTCGCCGTCGCCACTCCCGCCTCGGCGGCCCCCGCGAACCCGGGCGCCGCCTGCGTGCAGGCCGGTCTGGGCACGCTCAAGAGCCTCGGCCTGCTCCAGGCCGCGGCGCAGCAGAAGATCGACTACTCGACCCTCGCCGACCCGGCCGCCGGGCCGATCTTCGCCGACCTGCCCGCCGGCTCGTACCTGTCGCTCGGCACGGTCGTGAAGCTGCACACCACCAACCCGGAGCTCTTCGCCTGGTGCGGCTGACCGGCCGGGTCCGTGCCGCAGGCTCGTGCGCACACATCGAGGTGTTGGCCTCCCCCTGGTGGGGAGGCCACCACGTCATGGACGTCCGTCCGGCCGACCAGCCGGTCGGCCCGACAGTGAGATTTGCCGCGCCACGTACCATCCTCCTGATCTCCTACAGACAACTGCGCCCTACTCCTGGCAGGCTGCCTCCCATGACCCTGAAGCTTCGTTCCGTCGGGGCGAGCGACCGTGGGCTGATCCGCAGTGGGAATCAGGACGCCCTGCACGCCGGCCGGTGGCTGGTCGCCGTCGCCGACGGCATGGGTGGCATGGCGGCCGGCGACCTGGCCAGCCGGATCGCCATCGACGCGTTCGGGCCGCTGGACGTGGAGACCCCCGAGGACGCGCTGGTGGCCGCCCTGCAGGGCGGGATCGAACGGGCCACCGCGGGGATCCGGCAGGCCGTCGCCGAGGATCCGGAACGCCAGGGGATGGGCACCACCCTCACCGCCCTGCTCTTCGCCCGTACCGGCAGCTGCCTGGCCCTGGCCCACGTCGGCGACTCCCGGGCGTACCTGTTCCGGGAAGGGGTGCTCAAGCAGGTCACCCGGGACGACACCTTCGTGCAGATGCTCGTCGACCAGGGCGTGATCACCCCGGAGCAGGCCAGCAGCCACCCCCGGCGGGCGGTCGTCACCCAGGCGTTGCAGGGCGACGAGGTCTCCCCGGCGTACGCGACGATGGTGCCCTGGGCCGGTGACCGCTGGCTGCTGTGCAGCGACGGTCTCTCCAACGTCGTCCGCGCCGACACGCTGGGCGAGGTGCTGGCCGACCATCCGGACCCGGAGGCGTGCGCGCGCAAGTTGATCGACCTGGCTTTGCGGGCCGGCGGCCCGGACAACATCACCGTGGTGATCGCCGACATCGTCGAGGAGTGACCCCGGTCAGCGCCGCCGGGGGGTGGCGTGCCGGGTCGGCGCGGCGGTGGTCGGGTCCTCCGGCCAGGGGTGGCGCGGGTAGCGGCCCCGCAGCTCCGCCCGGACCTGCGGATAGCCGGTCCGCCAGAAGGACGCCAGGTCGGCGGTGACCGCCACCGGCCGGCCGGCGGGGGAGAGCAGGTGCAGCAGCACCGGTACCCGACCGTCGGCGACCCGCGGCGCGTCCTGCCACCCGAAGGTCTCCTGGAGCTTCACCGCGAGCACCGGCGCGGCCGGATCGGCGTAGTCCACCCGGATCCGGGAACCGCTCGGCACGGTCAGCCGTTCCGGCGCCAGCTCGTCCAGCCGGGCCGCCTGCGACCAGTCGAGCAGCCGGCGCAGCGCGGCGGCCACGTCGAGCCGGGTGAGGTCGGCCCGCCGCCGGGCCCGGG
>JBARAE010000113.1:0-16221 GCA_049791715.1 Micromonospora sp. | reverse complement strand
GCACCGTGGCCAGGTGGCCGCGGTGCCGTCGTCGTCAGGCGGATCAGCCCATCCGGGTCATGTCCCAGTTGGCGTACCCCTCGTGCATGCCCGGATTGTGCTGCCCGTCGAAGCCCATGTCCTGCGTACAGGTCGCCACGTGCCCACCGAGGTCTGCGCCGGTGCCGCCCATGTCGGCAGAGGCCGCTGCAGGGACGGCCATTACGCCGACCAGTACCGCTCCCAGAACCACAACGCCCTTGCGAATGCCACGCATCGCGGCCACCTCCGACTCACCGTCTGCAGGCCCCGGTTGCGGGACCCGTCTGCTTTCCACCTTTTGTTCCGGAGGCGCTTTTACGCAGGGCCAAAGGCCCCCGTCCACTGGGCCCTTACGACCGGACAAGAGTCCCGGCCCGAGCCGCCAGCGCCGCGAGCCGAGCTGGGGGAGAGGGCACCGGTACACCAGCGGGACGCCTCCGGCGCGTTCCCGTTCGAGCCTGCGCCGCGGCCTGCGTGGTACTGCAAGGGCCACCAGATGTAGATCATGAGGAGTGCGTTGCCCGGCACGCCGGCGATGAGGAACAGGGTGTCACGGTGCGGGTCGGCCGCGGCTCAGCCTTGCTGTCTGGTCGTCAGGCCTGGTACGCCAACTTGATCATCATTCCGGTCTCGGCGTGGTAGATGTTGTGGCAGTGTGTCACCCACTGGCCCGGGTTGTCGGCGTCGAAGTCGACGGAGATGGTCTGTTTCGGGGTGACGATGACGGTGTCCTTGCGGGCGCCCCTGCCGACGACGGCGAAGGTGTGCCCGTGCACGTGCATGGGATGGAACATCGTTGTCTCGTTGACGAACTCCAGCCGTACCCGCTCGCCCTGCTTGACCGGCAGCGGATCCAGCTTGTCAAAGCTGGCGCCGTTGATGGTCCAGCGGTAGGGCATCATCGAGCCGCCCAGCACGAGACGGTGCACCCGGTCGGGTTTGCGGTTGTCCAGCGCCACGTCGTCTGCCGCCTTCAGCGCGGCGGTGATCAGCACGCGCCGATCCAGCTCCGGCGGGTGCACAGTGGCGGTGGGAACGCCGCCGGCGCCGGTGCGCACCAGCGCCAAGCCCTGCCCGCCTTTGCCCTCGGCGACCGCCACGAGCGGAAACACTCCGTCACCCAGTTCCACGGTGACGTCTGCCCGTTCGCCCATCCCGAGCACCAGGGCGTCCGTGGTGGTCCGTGCGACGGGGAAACCGTCGGTGTGGGTGACGGTGAGCCGGTGCCCGCCGAGAGCCACCCGGAACGCCGTGTCGGAGGCGGCGTTGACCAGGCGGATTCGGACCCGCTGGCGTGGCCGCGCGCTCAGCGTGACCGGGGCGCCGGGCACCCGGCCGTTGATCAGGTAGTGGGGATAGGTGACGTCCCCAGTGCCGCCGAGCAGCGGAGAGGTCATGGTCTCCATGCCGTCCATCGCCATGCCGGACGTTCCGGGCATCGGCATGGTGCCCATGTCGCCGTGGTTCATGCCGCTCATTCCGCCCGTGTCACCGTGACCGCCCATGGCCTGCAGTGAGGCGAGCACCTGATCCGGGCTACGGCCGGTGCCGTCGACCCAAGTCGTCGAGCACCACGATCCACTCCGCGTCGTATCGGCCGGGCTCGCGCGGATCCTCGACGACGAGCGCGCCATACAACGCGCGGTCGAGCTGAACCCCGGAGTGCGGATGGTAGAAGTAGGTGCCGGGATCCGGCGCGGTGAACTCGTAGGTGTGCCGCCCGCCCTCGGGGATGGGGTCCTGTGTGACGCCGGGCACGCCGTCCATGTCGTTGCGCAGCGCGACACCATGCCAGTGCACGCTGGTCGTGGCCGGCAAGCTGTTGACCACCTCGACGCGCAGGAGATCACCCGCCCGCGCCCGAATCAGCGGCCCCGGGCCGCTGTCCGCGTAGCCCCAGGTCTGCACCTGTTGACCGCCGAGATCGAGAGTGACGGGGCGCGGGTTGAGCGTCGCGGTCACTGTGCCGCCTCCGGCACGACGCCGAGCGGCCTCCGTGCGGGCCACCACGTCGCTCGTCGGACCGACCAGGCGCGTGCCGTCGAACACCCCTCCCGCCCAGGCGGCCACGCCGGCGGTGCTCACGAGACCGACCGTGCCAGCGATCCCGGCCAACAGTTGACGCCGGGTCAGGGTGGGGGCCATTGCTGCTCCTCATGTGCGGTGACGATCTGTCCGCACTGTCCCCGTCGGCAACGGCAGGCTGCCACGTCTGACGCGCTTCTTCAGGGAATCTTCATGATCGGACCGAGGGGGCCCTGCCCGCAGGATGGCGTGGGCCACCTGAGCCCGGAAGGGGGCAGTATTGGTCGGGTGAGTGGACGTGTACTGGTCGTCGACGACGAGCGGAGCCTGGCCAAGGTGGTGGCACGTTACCTGGAGCGGGACGGCCACGAGGTGGGCTGTGTCTTCGACGGCCGCTCAGCGGTGGCGGCGATCCGTCGGGACGCCCCGGACGTGGTGGTACTCGACCTCGCGTTGCCGGGACTGGACGGCGTCGAGGTGTGCCGGCAGATCCGGGCCTTCACCGACTGCTACGTAATCATGCTCACCGCGCGCAGCGAGGAGGCCGACAAACTGGTGGGGCTCGGAGTCGGGGCCGATGACTACCTGACGAAACCGTTCAGCCCGCGGGAGTTGGTGGCCGGGGTACGAGCGATGCTGCGCCGCCCGCGCGTCGGCCAACCCGAAGCCGGCCCGTCGCAGCAGCCGCCGCGCATACTCGGGGCGCTGCGGATCGACGTGACCGGTCGGGAGGTGTGGGTCGGGAGCGATCGGGTGGATGTCACCCGGACAGAGTTCGACCTCCTGGCGGCCCTCTCCGCCCGGCCCGATGCGGCCTTCACCCGCCGGCAGCTCATCGACGCCGTCTGGGGTGCCGACTGGGTCGGTGACGAGCACCTGGTCGACGTGCACGTGGGGCACCTGCGCCGCAAGCTCGGCGACGACCCGGCAGCACCGCGCTTCATCCGCACGATTCGCGGCATCGGCTATCGGATGGGGCAGGGATGAGGCGACAAGTCCCACGCGGTCTGCCGGCCCGGCTCTTCCTCGCCCAGGCGCTCGTCGTGCTCGTCGGCGCAGGCACCCTCGGGCTTGTCGCCGCCGCGCTCGGGCCGGCGATCTTCCGCGACCACCTGCGGCAGGTGTCCGGGTCTGTCGAACCGGCCACCGTGCATCACGTGGAGGAGGCGTACACCTCGGCGGGCGTGCTCTCGCTCGGGATGGCGTTGGCCGCCTCGCTGATCGCCGCCCTCGCCGTCAGTGCCTACGTCGCCCGCCGGCTCGGGCAGCCGGTGGAGCAACTCGCCGCCGCTGCCGCCGACGTCAGCCACGGTGATTACACCACCCGGGTCGCCGTCGCCGGCCTCGGCCCGGAGTTCGACACCGTGGCCGCCGCCTTCAACACCATGGCTGTCCGGCTGGCAGAGGCGGAGACCACCCGTAGACGTCTCCTCGCGGACCTCGGGCACGAACTGCGCACACCGTTGGCGACCATCGAGGCGTACGTGGACGCGGCCGAGGACGGTATCGCGGTGGAGGGTGAGAGCACCTGGAACGTCCTGCGGACCCAGACGACCCGGCTCCGCCGCCTCGCCGAAGATGTCGCCGCGGTGTCTCGCGCAGAGGAACATCAACTCGATCTGCGCCCGCGGCGGATACCCGCGGCCGAGCTGGCCAGAACGGCTGTCGCGGCAGTGCGGCCCCGCTACACGGCCAAGGGCGTGGCACTGCGTGAGACGGTTGAAGCAGACGTCGGTGACGTCGACGCCGACCCGGAGCGGATGGGTCAGGTGCTGGGGAACCTGCTGGACAACGCGCTGCGCCACACCCCGCCCGGCGGGCAGGTGATCGTCACCGTCGGCAAGCGTCCGGCGGACGTGGGCCTGTCCGTCAGCGACACCGGTGAGGGCATCCCCTCAGCCCACCTGCCGCACGTATTCGAACGGTTCTACCGCTCCGACACCGCCCGCGACCGCGACCACGGCGGCTCCGGCATCGGCCTGGCCGTGGCTCGGGCGATTGTCATGCAACATGGGGGGCGGATCGAAGCCGCCAGCGCAGGCGCGGGCACCGGCGCCACCTTCACGATCACGCTCCCACGGGCCGATTCGCACCGTCCTGTGGAATAGCGTGCCGGGGCCGCCCCGCCTTCGCGGAGTCGCCCCTGTCCTCAATGCAGCGTGTCCAGACGCCGGGGGTACTCCTCCGGGTCCAGTTCGCCGCGTGCATAGCGCTCGGGCGGAATCTGGCGGGACTGGTCACCCACCCCACCGGCGCCACGGTCACCTCGGCCGCGGATCCGCCCCAGTTTGCGACGCTGTTTCCTGCCCCTGCCCCTGCCCCTGGCCTTGGCCGTGACCCTGGCCTTGGCCGTGACCGTCGTGGCCGCCGTGGCGCCGTGCATGAACAGGATCATCAGCACCCGGCATCGCGCTGGTGGTGTTCGCGGCCATGTTCTCCCTGTCCACCTTCGTCGTCGGCCCGTTGATCAGCGGTGGCGGAGACGCGTCCCCGGGGGGCGGCGACAGGCCAGCTCCTGCGACGAGTGACCACACCGGCCACCACGGTTCCTGACCGCATCGACGACCGATGGCGGCGCTCAACGCCCAACTGCTGCCGCGTCCGGCTCACCCGCCGACCGGGCTTACGAGCCCCCCGCAGCTCAGGGCGAGGCGCCTTGCCCACCTGGCGGCACACCGTCTACGAGGGGCCTGACGGTCCGCCGGTAGGCCACCGCGACGAGGATCGACAGCGCGACGAGCCACGCGAGAGCGAGCAGTAGTGATCCGGTCTCGTCGAAGCCGCGGGTCAACGCGCCGTCGAGGAGCACCCGGGAGCCGCCGTAGCCGGGAAGCGCTCTCGCCCAAGCAGCCGGCTGCGGGTGCAGCATCGGGCTCTGGCTGATGCCGAGGTCGAGGAACGGCAGCAGGAACGCCATGAAGACACCGCCGACCCGGCCGAAGAGCGGAGCGAGCAGGGCACCGACCAGTCCGTACGTGAAGGCGATGAGGACATTCCCGCCGGCGTACACCGGCCAGCGGACCGCGTTGAAGACCGACGCGGTGGCGGCGAGCGATACGGCGGTGGCCAGCAGCGCGGCCCCCGTGAGGACGCCGAGCCGGGCGGTCAGCAGGGCGCCGGGTCGTAGCCCGGCGAGTGCGGCGCGGTGGTCCCCGTCGCGGCTGTCCAGCAGGGTGAACAGGCCGGAAAGCGCCGCGAGCGAGGCGACGGCGATGGGCGCCATGGTGGCGCCGTGCACGTCCGGCATCGGGTAGGTCTCGGTCAACCGCCGGCCGTGTTCCCGAACGGTCAGGGCGATCGGCCGGTTCGGGGTGACCGCGTCGGCCAGCAGGATGAAGATCACCGGGACGACGATGTACAGCGCCCACAGGGCGGGGTTGCGTCGGGCGTCGCGCCAGGCCGCGCGAGTAGCAGCCACGAGTTGCGACCACAGGCCGCCGGGTCGCATCCGTACGGGTGCGACCCGGCCCCGTCGGGTGCGGGTCACGGCCACCGCCCAGGCCACCAGGACCGCGAAGACCGTCCAGAGCAGGGCCGAGCCGAGGTCGCCCAGCCGCCCTCCGTGCCCAGAGGGCAGGTCGACCATCCACAGCTGGACGAAATGTGTGGGCAACCAGCGGGTACCGACCCGTTCCACGCCGCCCATCGCCGGGCCGAGGAAGACGTCGAGGATCCAAACCAGCAGCACCACCACAGTGCCGTTGACCGGGTCGTGCACCAGCGAGCCGACCACCGCGCCGATCGCGACGTAGATCACCGCCGCCATCACCGTCCCGCCGACAACCCGTGCCGCAGAGTCGATACCGATGCGCAGCGCGAGGGTCATCAGCGCGACCGCGCTGACCGATCCGGCCAGTGCCAGCCCGGTGAGCAGCCGGGCAGCGACCATCCGGGCTGGGCGCAGGCCGGCGAGCACGACCCGCTGATCGGTGGCCCGGGTGGTGGCGGTCTGGAAGTACATCCTCACCCCGGCGAGGAACGCGGCCGCCCAGCTGGCGGTGGCGGTCTCCACCGCCGCGCCTCCCCATCCGCCGAGCACTTGCGCGGCGTCCGCGAGGCTGTCAGCCACCACCCCGACGAACACCACGGGTACGACCACCAGCAGCAGCAGGTTGACCCGGTTGCGGGCGTAGTCGGCCACGAACCGGCGCACGAAGACCATGACAGTCACCGGGGCGCAGCCCGACCATCGCTGATGGCCACAATGTGATCGAACCGGCCCTCGTCCACGACGAAATGGCTGATGATCAGGGCGCTGCGTCCGGCGCGGCGGCGCTCCCCGACCAGCGTCCAGAACTTCTGGTAGGTGTCCCAGTCGAAGCTGGCGTACGGCTCGTCGAGCAGCAGCAGTTCCGGGTCGGCGAGTAGGGCCAGTCCGAGGTTGAGCTTTGCCAGCGTCCCGCCGGAGAGACGTTCGGCGCGGGTGTGCGCGTACCGGGCGAAGCCCAACTCCTCGTACAGCGTCTGTCGCGACTCCGCTGCCTGCTCGCCGCTCATGCCGTACGCGTTGCCGAACAGGTCGAAGTGCTCATCGCAGGTCAGGCGCGCGTAGAGCAGCGGGCTCTGCGGGCAGTAGCCGATCCGTCCGCTGCGCGAGACGGACCCCGCGTCCGCCCGTAGGGCGCCGACCAGGATCTTCATCAGAGTGCTCTTGCCGGAGCCGTTCTCGCCGATCACGCCGACGACCTGGCCGGGGTGGAGGTCGAGGTCCACGCCGCGTAACACGGCCTGCCGGCGGTGGAACGGCCCGCGACGGTACGACTTGCGCAGGCCGCGCGCGGTGAGCAGCACCGGGAGGGCCTCGGCGGACCCGCTGCGGCTTGGTCACCCGCCACCTCCTCGACACATGCTCGGGGGTGGGCGGCACCGGCTCTCGTGCCGCCCATCAGCATAGGGCGGACAGGCGGGCGGCGAAGTTACGACAGCGATGTCTCCAGCGGTTGTCAGGTCGCACCGGGGTCGGTGCTCTCCAGGAGACCAGCGCCCTGGTCAGATGCCACCTGCTATGAGGAGTGGTCGGGAGTCCACGGCGACGACCTGCCCGATTCTCGCGGCTAGTCGGCCTGACCGGACGTGCCGGCGGCGGTGAGGTGGGCGCGGAGCTCGTCGTCGGTGGGCTCGACCAGGAAGGTGCCGTCGGGCCACACCAGGGTGGGGATCCGCCGGTTCCCGTCTTGCAGCCGGCGGACGAGGTCCGTCGCCGTCGCGTCCTCGTCGAGATCGACGTAGTCGTACGTGATGCCCGCGGCGTCGAGCAGGGCTCGGCTGCGCCGGACGTCCGGGCACCATCCGGTGCCGTAGACCACGAGCTCGGCACTGTCCTGATCCGCGGGCGTTCCGCCGGTCATCTGTTCGTCTCCCTGCCGTGGTGTGTGTGGGGGCCCGGGCCGCGTTCGCCAAGACCACCGGTCGCCCGGCGGACGCGGCGGGCTGCGAGTCAGTCGACGAGCTGGTAGCCCGCCTGCTCGACGGCGGCG
Source organism: Micromonospora sp. (assembly GCA_049791715.1). Taxonomy (GTDB): domain Bacteria; phylum Actinomycetota; class Actinomycetes; order Mycobacteriales; family Micromonosporaceae; genus Micromonospora. The sequence goes on along the minus strand of JBARAE010000113.1, from coordinate 8,698 downwards.
CGGACGTCGGAGGTCTGCAGTGGGGTGGTGCTGGAGACCGTCACCGTGCCAGTGGCCACATCCACCTCGACGCCGGTCACGCCGGCGACCGCGCTGACCTGGCGGTTGACGCTCTTCGCGCAGCCGCCGCAGGTCATCCCCGAGACGGTGTACGTGGTGCGCAGGTCAGCAGTGGTGTCGACGGCCGCGGGCGCGGTTCCGATCGTGACGGTGTTGCAGCCGCAGCTGGATCCGCACATGCGAGTCGCCTTTCCGTATGGGCGGTGAGGCCGCCTCGGCTGCCTGTGATCGAGCGGGTTGGCGCCGTCCGAAGGTACCCCGTAGGGGTAAAGGGCGCAAGGAATGCGGATCGGCTGCCCGGGGCGTGCCTACGTGCTGAGCGTCACTTGACCAGGCATACCCCGGAGGGGTACACCTTCTCCACTTACTCGTACCCCCCAGGGGCATACAAAGGAGTGGTCAGGATGGCATCCGGAGCCAAGCGGTGGTGGGCCCTCGGCCTCATCGCCCTCGCCCAGTTCATGGTGATCATGGACACCTCGATCATCGGCGTCGCATTACCACGTATGCGGGCCGATCTCGGCTTCTCACCCGAGGACCTGTCCTGGGTCTTCAACGCCTACGTGGTGGCCTTCGGCGGCCTGCTGCTGCTCGGCGGCCGGCTGTCGGACCTGCTCGGCGCGCGGCGCGTGTTCGGCGCCGGCTGGCTGATCCTGCTCGTCGGCTCGGCCCTCGCCGGTCTCGCCGACAGCGTGGGGGTCGAGCTGGCCGCCCGCGCCACCCAGGGGGCCGGCGCCGCGCTGATCGCGCCCTCGGCGCTGACGCTGCTGATGATGCTCTTCGGCGCCGAGCCGCGGGAACTGACCAGGGCGCTCGCCCTCTACGGCGCCGCCGCGCCCGCGGGTGGCACGGCCGGTGTCTTCCTCGGCGGGGTCATCACCGAGTACGTCAGCTGGCCGTGGGTCTTCTACATCAACATTCCCATCGCTCTGGTCGCGCTCCTGGCCACGCCGGCGCTGATGCCGGCCGGTCGTGCCCGCCGCGGATCGCTGGACATCCTCGGCGCGGTCACCGTCACCGTCGGTCTCGGCGCGGCGGTCTACGGGACCGTCCGCGCCCCCGAGGTGGGCTGGACCTCCGGGCAGACGGCGCTGGTCCTCGCCGGCGCGGTGGTGGCACTGGCGGCCTTCCTGGGAATCCAGGCGGCACGCCGGGAACCGCTGATGCGACTGTCCATCTTCCGCGCCCCGAACCTCGCCGCCGCGAACGTCGCCCAGCTGCTGCTCGGTGCGGCGTGGATCCCGATGTGGTTCTACCTGAACCTCTACCTGCAGCAGGTCCTCGGGTACCGCGCCTTCCCCAGCGGAGCGGCGTTGCTGCCGATGACGATCCTCATCATGGTCGGGATGATCGCCCTGGCACCACGGGCCATCGCCCGCTTCGGTCCGAAGCCGATGGTGGTGACCGGCCTCGCGGTGCTCGCCGTCGGCCTGGGGTGGCTGTCGCTCGTCCGCCCGAACGGGAGTTTCGTGGTGGACGTCCTGCCGGCCTCGCTGGTTGCCGCCCTCGGCATGTCGCTCGCCTTCATCCCGTCGCTCGGCACGGCGATCTCCAGCGCCCGGCCGGAGGAGGGCGGCCTTGCATCGGGGATCGTCAACACCAGCTACCAGGTGGGCTCGGCGCTGGGTCTGGCCGCCATGACGGCCGTCGCCGCCTCCGCCGGGGCCGATCACCTCGGTGACCTGCCGGCACTCACCGACGGGTACTCCGCCGCCTTCGTCGGCGCCGCCGTCATCGCGGCCGTCGGAGCAGTCGTCGCGGCGATCACCCTGCGGATCCGGGCTCGCCGTCCGGCGGACGCCGCACCGTCGGAGCCGGCACCGGTCGGCTGACCGGCGGCCTTCCGCATGGGGACGTGCTCGACGGGGATCCCGGCCGATCGGTCATCCGACCGGCCGGGATCCGAGCGGACGGCCGTCGCCACCGGTCGGCGAGCCGACGCGGGAATGCTCCCGCCGGGGTACGGCGCAGGGAAGCACACCGACGACAAGGGAGACGACCGTGACGACGACCGCCATGCCGATGCTCGAGACGTACCCGAAGTCGATCAACCTGGACCGGGCGAAGCCCGCCGGCGCGCGATCTCCCGGGATCGCGGGCGGGCAGCGTCGGACGCCTGCCGTCAGGCCCGGTACGCCAAGTTGACCATCATGCCGGTCTCGGCGTGGTAAATGTTGTGGCAGTGGGTCATCCACTGGCCGGGGTTGTCCGCGTCGAGGTCGACCGAGACCGTTCGCCGGGGGGTCACGATGACGGTGTCCTTCCGGGCGCCCCCGCCGGCCACCGCGAACGTGTGCCCGTGCACGTGCATCGGGTGGAACATCGTCGTGGTGTTGACGAACTCCAGCCGTACCCGCTCGCCCCGGCGCACGAGCAGCGGATCGGCGTGGTCGAAGGTGGACCCGTTGATGGTCCAGCGGTAGGGCATCATCCCGCCGCCGAGCACCAGGCGGTGCACCCGGTCCGGCCGGCGGTCGGACAGCGCCACCCCCTCGGCGGCCCGGAGCGAGCCGCTGACCAGGACGCCACCGTCCAGTTCGGCCGGTCGGGCGGTCGTCGGCGGCGGGGTGCCCGCGGCGGTGCGGACCACCGCCAGTCCCTGGCCGTTCTTGCCCTCGGCGACGGCGACCAGCGGGAACGCCCCGTCGCTGAGGGTGACGGTCACGTCGGCGCGTTCACCCATGCCGAGCAGCAGGGCATCGGTGGTCGCGGGCACGACGGGGAAACCGTCGGTGTGGGTGACGGTGAGCCGGTGCCCGCCGAGGGCCACCCGGAACGCGGTGTCCGAGGCGGCGTTGACCAGGCGGATCCGCACCCGCTGGCCGGGGCGCGCGGTCAGGGTCACCGGGGCGGCCGGCACCCGGCCGTTGACGAGGTAGTGCGGGTAGGCGACGTCGCCGGCGCCGCCCTGTAGCGGCGAGACCATGGTCTCCATGCCGCCCATCGACATGCCGGACATGCCGCCGTGGTTCATGCCGCCCATGTCGTGCCCTGCCATCGACTGCAGCGAGCTGAGCACGTCGTCGGGGGTGCGGCCGGTGCCGTCGACCCAGTCGTCCAACACCACGACCCACTCCGCGTCGTACCTGCCGGTCTCGTGCGGGTCGTCGACGACGAGCACCCCGTACAGGGCGCGGTCGAGCTGCACCCCGGAGTGCGGGTGGTAGAAGTAGGTGCCCGGATCGGGCACGGTGAACTCGTAGGTGTGTCGTCCGCCCGCGGCGATGGGCTGCTGGGTCACCCCGGGCACCCCGTCCATGTCGTTGCGCAGGGCGATCCCGTGCCAGTGGACGCTGGTCGACGCCGGCAGGTCGTTGCTCACCTCGACGCGCAGCAGGTCGCCGGCCCGGGCGCGGATCATCGGGCCGGGGCCGCTGTCGGCGTACCCCCAGGTGGCGACGGTCGGGCCGCCGAGGTCGTGGGTGACCGGCCGCGGGTTCAGCCTCGCGGTGACGGTCGCCGCGCCGGACCGGCGTCGGGCGGCCTCGGTGTGCGCGACGAGGGGGCTGTCCGGGCTGACCAGCCGCGGATCGAAGACGCCGCCCGCCCACGCGGCGGCGCCGGCGGTGCCGGCCAGACCCACGGTCCCGGCGATCCCGGCCAGCAGACGACGGCGGCTGATGGTGGGCGACATGGCTGCTCCTAGCAGGTCTTCGGTGACGGTTACAGGCTCGTGCCTTCGGGGTTGTCGGTGTCAGCGCCCGTCCGGCGTCCGCGAGTTGCCGCCGTGGTGGCCGTGGTGCCCGCCGTGGCCGGAGTGCATGAGCAGCATCATCAGCGGGCAGGCGAGCGCGATCGCGCCGTAGGCCAGGGATCGCGCCGGTACGCCGACCGCGAGCGCCCCGACGACCACGATGGCGAGCACCGCTCCGTACAGCGGCAGCTGCTGGCGTCTCATCCCGGTCTCCTTTCGGGTTCCCGACCTTGACGATGCTCCGTGCCAACCCCGCCGGACACGGAAAGAGGGCCCCTGACCGGGAGGCCGAATGTCCCTCACCGGTAGCCGGTACCGGTAGGGGAACGATGTTGCGCCGTACCCCCGGGGGGTATACGGTGAGCACGGAGGTGGATGGCGATGGCACACGAAAATCTGACGCAGGTACACGCCGACCATGACGGAATGCCGGCGACGGCGATGCCGGCGAACCACGATCACGACGCTATGGCCGGCGAGCACGGGCATCATATTTCCGACCGGCGCCCGCCCGATCACGGAGGCGGCGGGCACGGTCACGACGGCCACGGTGGCGGGCACGACAAGCACGCGGGGCACGACCCGGAGCAGTTCCGACGCAAGTTCTGGTTGAGTCTGGCCCTGACCGTGCCGGTCGTGGCCACCAGTCACATGGTGATGGACTGGTTCGGCTACTCCCTGGACTTCCCGGGCGTGAGCTGGGTCGGTCCCGTGCTCGGCTCGGTGGTCTTCCTCTACGGCGGCTGGCCGTTCCTGGATGGTGGCGTCCGGGAGGTCCGCGACCGCGCGCCCGGCATGATGCTCCTGATCTCGATGGCGATCACCGTCGCCTACGTCGCGTCCCTGGCGACCAGCCTCGGGGCGTTCGACCTGGACTTCTGGTGGGAGCTGGCGGCGCTGGTGACCATCATGCTGCTGGGCCACTGGCAGGAGATGAAGGCGATCGGCCAGGCGCAGGGTGCGCTGGCCGCGCTGGCCGCCCTGCTGCCCGACGACGCCGAGCGGGTGGACGACGACGGTGAGCTCCGGCCGGTGCCGGTCGCCGAGCTTCGCGTCGACGACGTCGTGCTGGTCCGCTCCGGTGGTCGGATTCCCGTCGACGGCCGGATCGTCGACGGGGCCGCCGAGCTGGACGAGTCCATGATCACGGGGGAGTCGCGGCCGGTGTCGCGCGCCGTCGGGGACCGGGTGGTCGCCGGCACCGTGGCCACGGACTCGGCCCTCCGGGTACGGGTCGAAGCCGTCGGCGAGGACACGGCCCTGGCTGGTATCGGCCGGCTCGTCGCGCAGGCCCAGGCCTCCAGCGGACGCGCCCAGGTGCTCGCCGACCGGTTCGCCGCGCTGCTCTTCTACCTGGCCACCGCCGCCGCCCTGGTCACCTTCGTCGCCTGGTGGGCGGCCGGTGACCTGGACCAGGCCGTGGTACGCACCGTCACGGTGCTGGTGATCGCCTGCCCGCACGCCCTCGGACTGGCCATCCCGCTCGTGATCGCCCTGTCGACCGCGGTGTCCGCCAAGGCCGGCATCCTGGTCAAGGACCGCCTCGCGCTGGAGCGGATGCGCACCGTGGACGCGGTGCTGTTCGACAAGACCGGCACCCTGACCCGCGGGGCGCACACCGTCACCGCCACCGCCGCCGTGAGCGGCTTCGCGGAGGACGACGCGCTGCGGATCGCCGGCGCGGTCGAGGCCGACAGTGAGCACCCCCTGGCCCGGGCGCTGGTGACGGTCGCCCACGATCGGGGCCTGCGGGCCGTGGCCCGGGACTTCCGGTCGCTGACCGGCCGGGGCGTCCAGGCCAGCGTCGACGGTACGACCTGGGCGGTGGGCGGCCCGGCGCTGCTGCGGGAGCTCGACGTCGAGGTGCCGGACGAGCTGACCGGGGCCACCGGGGGCTGGTCGGCGCGGGGCGCGGCCGTACTGCACCTGGTCCGGCTGCCGGCGGTGGGGCGTCCGAGCGCGGTCGCCGCGTTCGCCCTTGAGGACGAGGTCCGGCCGGAGGCCCGTGCGGCGATCAGCGAGCTGCGCGCGCATGGCGTGCAGAAGATTGTCATGATCACCGGCGACGCCCGGCCGGTCGCTGAGGCGGTCGCCGCCGACCTGGGCTTCCGGCCCGGCGTGGACGAGGTCTTCGCCGAGGTGCTGCCCGCCGACAAGGACCGGGCGGTCGCCGAGCTGCAGGCCCGGGGCCTGACCGTGGCCATGGTCGGTGACGGCGTCAACGACGCCCCGGCACTGGCCCGGGCGGACGTGGGTCTGGCCATCGGCGCCGGCACCGACGTGGCGATCGAGTCGGCCGGGGTCATCCTGGCCTCCTCCGACCCGCGCGGCGTCACCGGCGTCATCCGGCTCTCCCGGGCGTCGTACCGGAAGATGATCCAGAACCTGGCCTGGGCCGCCGGCTACAACGTGGTGGCGATCCCGCTCGCCGCCGGAGTGCTGGCCTGGGCCGGGGTCGCGCTCAGTCCGGCGGTCGGCGCGGTGCTGATGTCCGCCTCCACCATCGTGGTGGCGCTCAACGCCCAGCTGCTGCGCCGGGTACGCCTGACCCCTGCCTCGCACTGACGCGACGAACGGCCCGGCCGATCGAAGGATCGGCCGGGCCGTCGCGCCTGCTGGGGGATCAGGCCCAGACCACGTGCGTGATGACGGTGGTGCCGTCGGCGAAGTGCCGGACGTAGGTGGAGTGGCGGTCGGCGCGGGAGCCGCTGACCAGGGTGCCCCACGAGGCCGGGGAGTCGCCGACGGACGGCAGGCTGTTGGCTGCCACCATGCCGACCGTGGTGGTCGAGTCGAGGTGCGAGTAGATGGTCACCAGCTCGTCGTAGTCGTGCTGGTTGGGGTGCTGGTTGGTGCTCGGGTCGTTGGTGTAGTCCATGCAGGTGCCGAGGTTGGCGTTGTCGAAGTTCTCGTCCTGGTGGTCCAGGCCGAAGGTGTGCCCGACCTCCTGGCAGGTGACCAGGTTCCGCCACGCGGGGGTGTTGTACTGCGCGGTGTTGAAGTACGTGTCGTTCAGCTTCACCGTGCCCTGGGTGATGTGGGTGCCACCGGTGACGGAGATCGACGCGATGCCGAGCCAGCCGTTGTTGCCGTAGGTCGAGTTGCAGACCTCCACCCGGCCGGTGGTGGCGCGGCAGTTCTTCGGGTTGCTCTGCCCGGCCACGATCGTCGTGTCGAGCACTGTGGACTTGCTCCAGTCGGACGACGCACCGGCCAGGGAGGCGTCCCACTGCGAGCTGACGTTGTCACCCAGCTTCAGCGTGAACGGGTTGGCGGTGCGGGCCCAGTGGTAGCCGCCCCAGCTGTGGTTCGCTTGAGCGGACGACGGGAACATGAGCAGGGCGAGGGCGACGGCGCCAGCGGCGGCCAGCAGTTTTGAGCGCATTCCGACTCCTCCGGAATTGCCGTGGGGATGGGTACGGCAGTGACCCGCGTCACTTCATACGCCTTGTAGTGGCACGTTCACATCGGCAGGCGTGAATCATTTGCTCCTGGTGAAAATATGGACGACTGTCGAGGCCCGGCGAGCCGCTTCAGACGCTCCGCAGGTAGGCGGCGACTCCGGGTCCGCTCGGTTCCGGCGGCTGCCCCACCGACCGGTGGTCACCCTGACTCGCCGGACCCGCCAGGTCAACGATCACCGACCGCAGACGCGGATGGTATCCCCGCTGCGTCTCGACGATGCGAGGGTCGAGGCGGGTTCTCCCTCGCAGGTGCGGAACGCTACAGTGAGCCGGTGACGGTGTTCCGGATCGGAGAGGCGGCCGAGTTGCTCGGGGTCAGCGCGGACACGGTCCGCCGCTGGATCGACGCCGGCCGGCTCGTCGCGACCCGGGACGAGCACGACCACCGGGTGATCGACGGCGCGGACCTGGCCGCGTTCGTGCGTGCCCCGGGGCACCCCGAGCTCTCCTCCGCCCGCAACCGGCTGCGCGGGATCGTCACCGCGGTGGTCAAGGACACGGTGATGGCGCAGGTCGACATCCAGGCCGGCCCGTTCCGGATCGTGTCGCTGATGAGCCGGGAGGCGGTCGACGACCTCGACCTCCAGGTCGGTTCGGTGGCCGTCGCCGTGATCAAGTCGACCACCGTCGTGGTGGAACGCGCCGCCGCGCCCCGGGGAAGGACCAGCTCGTGACCCTACGGTGGATCCGCGCCGCCCTCGCCGGGGTGGCCGCGCTGACCCTCGGCCTGACCGCCTGCGGCGGCGCCGACGAGCCCGCCACGAGCGCCGACGGTGGACGCGTCACCGTCTTCGCCGCGGCCTCGCTGACCGAGACCTTCACCCGGCTGGGAAAGGACTTCGAGGCCGCACATCCCGGCACGACGGTGACCTTCAACTTCGCCGGCAGCTCCGCGCTCGCCACCCAGATCACCCAGGGCGCCCCGGCCGACGTCTTCGCCGCCGCGTCACCCGCCACCATGAAGACCGTGACCGACGCCGGGGACCCGGCGGACACCCCGGTCACCCTGGCGCGCAACCAGCTCGTCATCGCCGTACCGAAGGGCAACCCGGCCCGGGTCACCGGCCTGGCCGACCTGACCCGGCCCGGCATGAAGGTCGCGCTCTGCGCCGAGCAGGTGCCGTGCGGTGCCGCGGCTCGCAAGGCCCTCGACGCGGCCGGCGCCCGGCTCACCCCGGCCACCCTCGAACAGGACGTCAAGGGCGCGCTGGCGAAGGTGAAGCTGGGCGAGGTGGACGCCGCGCTGGTCTACCGCACCGACGTCCGGGCCGCCGCGGCCGACCTGAACGCGGTGGAGTTCCCCGAGTCGGCCGGCGCGATCAACGACTACCCGATCGTCGTGCTCAAGCGGGCGGGCAACCCGGCCGGCGCCCGGGCGTTCGTCGACTTCGTCCGCGCCGAGGCCGGTCGGGCGGTGCTCACCGCCGCCGGCTTCCAGGCCCCGCCGGCGTAGTGTCCCGCACCGGCACCACCGCCACCG
>JBARAE010000112.1:0-3225 GCA_049791715.1 Micromonospora sp. | reverse complement strand
CCGCCGTTCGCGGCGCCGCCGACCGAGGGCCGCCGCGCCCGGCTCTGGCTGGGACTCGGCGTGGGCGCGCTCGCCGTGCTGATCTGCTGCGGCGGGGGCGGCGCGGCCGTCGTCGGGCTGGCGGTGAGCAACGCGCAGGCGATCGAGGAACAGGGCCGCACCGTCACCGACACCTACTATCGGGCGCTGGTGAAAGAGGACTGGTCCAGGGCGTACGACCAGCTCTGCGACGACGCGCAGCGGCGCGAGTCGCGGCCGGACTTCGAGGCGCGGGTCGCCACCGAGCCGCACGTCTCCGGCTACCGGGTCGGTCAGGTCGACGTGCAGACCCTCACCGTGCCGGTCGACGTGACGCTGGTCGGCGGCAAACAGGAGGCCCAGCAGGTGACCCTGGCACCGGATCAGCAGACGGGCGGCATGGAGGTCTGCGGGGTGAGCTGACCCGTCCCCGGTATTCTGCTGGGCTCGGGCCTCCGGTGGCCGTACCGTTGTCCCGAACTGACCGGTTCCATCACCTCACAGCCCCCGCCGACCGCCAGCCGGCGTAGGAGGAAACATGCCAGCCGACCGTATCGACGCCGTCGTCAGCCTCGCCAAGCGCCGAGGCTTCGTCTTCCCCTCCAGCGAGATCTACGGGGGCACCCGGTCGGCGTGGGACTACGGTCCCCTCGGCGTGGAGCTCAAGGAGAACGTCCGCCGGCAGTGGTGGAAGACGATGGTCCAGCAGCGCGACGACGTGGTCGGTCTGGACTCCGCGGTCATCCTGGCCCGCAAGGTCTGGGAGGCCAGCGGCCACATCGCCGAGTTCGTCGACCCGCTCACCGAGTGCCAGTCGTGCCACAAGCGGTTCCGCGCCGACCACCTCGAGGAGGCGTTCGAGGCCCGGCACGGCCGCCCGCCGGCCTCGCTGTCCGAGATCAACTGCCCGAACTGCGGCAACAAGGGCACCTTCACCGAGCCGAAGATGTTCAACGGCCTGATGAAGACCTTCCTGGGCCCGGTGGAGAGCGACGAGGGCATGCACTACCTCCGTCCGGAGACCGCCCAGGGCATCTTCGTCAACTACAAGAACGTCGAGACGGTCGCGCGCAAGAAGCCGCCGTTCGGCATCGCGCAGACCGGCAAGTCGTTCCGCAACGAGATCACCCCGGGCAACTTCATCTTCCGCACCCGTGAGTTCGAGCAGATGGAGATGGAGTTCTTCGTCGAGCCGGGCACCGACGAGCAGTGGCACGAGTACTGGCTCCAGGAGCGCTGGAACTGGTACCTCGACCTGGGCCTGTCGGAGGAGAACCTGCGCTTCTACGAGCACCCGAAGGAGAAGCTCTCCCACTACTCGAAGCGCACCGTCGACATCGAGTACCGCTTCCAGTTCGGCGGCACCGAGTTCGCCGAGCTGGAGGGCATCGCGAACCGGACGGACTTCGACCTGTCGACGCACAGCAAGCACTCCGGCGTCGACCTGTCGTACTTCGACCAGACCAAGGGCGAGCGCTGGATGCCGTACGTCATCGAGCCGGCCGCCGGCCTGACCCGCGCGGTGCTGGCGTTCCTGCTCGAGGCGTACGACGAGGACGAGGCGCCGAACACCAAGGGCGGCGTCGACAAGCGGACCGTCATGCGCTTCGACCCGCGGCTGTCCCCGGTGAAGGTGGCGGTGCTGCCGCTGTCCCGCAACGAGGCGCTCTCGCCCAAGGCGAAGGGCCTCGCCGCGGACCTGCGCAAGCGCTGGGTGGTGGAGTTCGACGACTCGCAGGCGATCGGTCGCCGGTACCGCCGCCAGGACGAGATCGGCACGCCGTTCTGCGTGACGGTCGACTTCGACACCCTGGAGGACAACGCGGTGACCGTGCGGAACCGGGACACCATGGCCCAGGAGCGCATCTCGCTGGACCAGGTCGAGCGCTACCTGATCGAGCGCCTGCCCGGCTGCTGAGCCGCTGACGGGGCTCCGGCCGGCGCGGAAAGGTGCCGGTCGGAGCCCCGTACACTTGTCCGGTGACCGCCCCGACCCTGCCCACACTGCGCCCGCTGACCCTCGGGCCGCACCAGGTGTGGCCGCCGGTGGTGCTCGCGCCGATGGCCGGGATCACCAACGTCGGCTTCCGCCGGCTCTGCCGGGAGCAGGGCGGCGGCATCTACGTCTGCGAGATGATCACCACCCGGGCGCTGGTCGAGCGGAATCCCAAGACGCTGCGCATGATCGCCTTCGGCGAGGACGAGCAGCCCCGCAGCCTCCAGCTCTACGGCACGGACCCGGAGATCACCGCCGCCGCCGTGCGGATCGTGGTGGAGAAGGACCTCGCCGACCACATCGACCTCAATTTCGGCTGCCCGGTGCCCAAGGTGACCCGGCGCGGCGGCGGGTCGGCGCTGCCGTGGCGACGCCGGCTCTTCGCCCGGCTGGTCAAGGCCGCGGTGGACGCCGCGTCACCCGCCGGGGTGCCGGTAACTGTCAAGATGCGCAAGGGCATCGACGACGACCATCTGACGTACGTCGAGGCGGGGCTGGCCGCCCAGGACGCCGGCGTGGCGGCGGTCGCCCTGCACGGGCGTACGGCGGCGCAGCGGTACTCGGGCACCGCCGACTGGGACGCCATCGCCGCCCTCAAGCAGGCCTTGGACGTGCCGGTGCTGGGCAACGGCGACATCTGGGAGGCGGACGACGCGCTGCGGATGGTCGCGCACACCGGGGTGGACGGCGTGGTGATCGGGCGCGGCTGCCTCGGCCGGCCGTGGCTCTTCGCCGACCTGGAGGCCGCGTTCAACGGCCGGCCGGAACGGCGGCTGCCCACCCTGGGCGAGGTCGCGGTGACGATGCGCCGGCACGCCGAGCTGCTGGTCGACCAGTTCGTCGCCGGCGCCCGCAACCCGGCCCGGGGCGAGCGGGACGGCTGCACCGACTTCCGCAAGCACGTCGCCTGGTACCTGAAGGGCTTCCCGGTCGGCAGCGAGCTGCGCCGGTCGCTCGCCATGATCGACAGCCTGGCCCAGCTCGACGACCTGCTCGGCAAGCTCGACCCCACCGTGCCGTTCCCGGTGGAGACCCTGGGCCAGCCGCGCGGCCGCACCAACTCCCCGGGCAAGGTCTTCCTGCCTGAGGGCTGGCTGGCCAGCCGCGACGACGACACCGTGCCGGACGGCGCCGAGCTGGACGACTCCGGCGGCTGACCGCGCCACGCCAGGTCCCGTCCTGTGCATGGTCCGGCCGTCAGGGTTCTGACC
>JBARAE010000111.1:0-2900 GCA_049791715.1 Micromonospora sp. | reverse complement strand
GCGCGCTGATCAGCAGGAAATTCGTCGGCATCCAGATCGGGCCGCGCCAGTTGGAGTTCCCGCCGAACAGCCCGCTGGTCGACTCGGCCGGCTCGTAGCCGACGCTGAACTCCTGCCCGCCGAGGGTCACCGAGAAGGGTTTGCCCAGGTGCGCCCGGGACAGCGTCCGGAGTCCGTACTCGGAGAGGAACTCGTCGGTGTCCAGCATCCGGGCGAGCAGCCGGACCACCTGGTCCGGGCCGACCATGGAGAGCAGCCGCTGCTGGCGGCCGTCCGGCCCGAGCCGGCGGGCGCCGATCACGTCGGCGTACTCGGGGCGGTTGGTGAGGAACCAGCGCAACCGGGCGCCCAGTTCGGGTAGCCGGTGCAGGGTCCGCGCGGTCAGCCGGGTGGTCGCGGCGAGGGGCAGCAGCCCGACCACCGAACGGACCTTCAGCGGCACCTGACTGCCGTCGGTCAGCCGGAGCACGTCGTAGAAGAAGGCGTCCTCGTCGTCCCAGAGCCCCTGGTCGTACGCGGCCGCGGCGATGTACGCGAAGTGCTCGAAGAACTTGGTCGCGGTGTCGACGTACGCCCGGTCGTGCTCGGCGAGGACGATCGCCATGTCGAGCAGGTTGAGCGCGTACATGGCCATCCAACCGGTGCCGTCGGACTGCTCCAGCACGCCGGCGACCGGCAGCGCGGCGGAGCGGTCGAACGGCCCCACGTTGTCCAGTCCGAGGAAGCCGCCCTCGAAGACGTTGTTGCCGCCGGTGTCCTTCCGGTTGACCCACCAGGTGAAGTTGAGCAGCAGCTTGTGCATCACCCGGGCGAGGAACTCGTGGTCCCGGGAACCGTCGATCTCGAAGACCTTCAGCGCCGCCCACGCGTGCACCGGCGGGTTCACGTCACCGAACGCCCACTCGTACGCCGGGATCTGCCCGTTGGGGTGCAGGTACCACTCCCGGAGCAGGAGCAGCAGCTGCGCCTTGGCGAAGCCGGGGTCGACCCGGGCGATGCTGACGCAGTGGAAGGCCAGGTCCCAGGCGGCGTACCAGGGGTACTCCCAGGGGTCGGGCATGGAGATCACGTCGAAGCTAGTCATGTGCCACCAGTGGCTGTTGCGGCCGTGCCGGCGGCCCGGCGGCGGTGGCGGCGAGCCGGGGTCGCCGTCGAGCCAGCGCTTGACGTCGAAGTGGTAGAACTGCTTGCCCCACATGAGCCCCGCGATCGCCTGCCGGGCCACCAGGGCCTCGTCGGCGGTGGCGGCGGCCGGGATGACGCCGGCGTAGAACCGGTTGGCCTCGGCGCGCCGGGCCCAGAGGACCGCGTCGAAGGCGTCGCTGAGGTCGGCCGGCGGCGGAGGGGGGCTCGCCGGCGGCGGGGCGGTCCGGGTCAACCGCAGGCGGATCTGCCGCTGCCCACCGGCCGGCACGTCCAGCACGTAGTGCAGCGCGCCCTTCGTCCCCTCCCGGTCCGGGTTGACCGTGTCCGCGCCGGCCACGACGTGGTCGTTGATGCCGTCCTTCGGGTACGGCGACCGGCCCGGCAGGCCCCAGAGCCGCTCGGCGTTGGTGTCGTTGTCGCAGAGCAGCGGGGTCGGCGCGCCGTCGCCCTCCAGCAGGATCTGCCCCAGCACCCAGTGCTCACCGACCAGCCGGGAGCCCTCGCCGACCAGCCGGGGCACCCGATCCCCGCCGGGCAGCCCCCACGTCCAGGTGTTGCGGAACCAGAGGCTCGGCAGCACGTGCAGGGTGGCCGCCTCGTCACCCCGGTTGGCGACGGTCACCAGGATGCACATGTCGGTCGGCGACGCCTTGGCGTAGTCGACGGTCACCGCCCAGTACCGGTCGTCGTCGAAGATGCCGGTGTCGACCAGCTCGTACTCGGTGTCGTCCCGGCCGCGCAGCGCGTTGATCGCGACCAGCTCGTCGTACGGGAAGGCGGCCTGCGGGTAGTGGTACCGCCAGCGCATGTACGAGTGGGTGGGCGTGGAGTCCTCGTACCACCAGTAGTCCTTGACGTCCTCCCCGTGGTTGCCGCCGTCGCCGCCGAGGCCGAACATCCGCTCCTTGAGGATCGGGTCCCTGCCGTTCCACAGCGCCAGGGCGAAGCAGAACGTCTGCCGGTCGTCGCAGATGCCGGCCATGCCGTCCTCGTTCCACCGGTAGGCTCGGGACCGGGCGTGATCGTGGGGGAAGTAGTCCCACGCCGTGCCGTGTTCGCTGTAGTCCTCCCGTACCGTCCCCCACGCCCGCTCGGACAGATAGGGACCCCATGCGCGCCAGTCCTGCTCGCCGGCGTCGGCCTGGGCGAGTCGGAGGCGCTCGGGGTCCGGGGTGTCGGAGGATGACCGGTCAGTGAACACCTGCACATCTTCGACGCCGCCCCCGGACTTCACCACAACGGCCATTCTCGTCGTGGCGTATGGCACGTCGCCGCCCCTGGAGGAAAGTTGATCGACATTGGTTTCGGCCCTCAGGTCTGCGGCGACCTGGCCGCCGGGTCGACCCGGGAGTGGCTGGTCCCGGACGGCCGGGGCGGTTACGCCATGGGCACGGTCAGCGGGCTGCGGACCCGCCGGTACCACGGCCTCCTGGTGGTGGCCGGGGAGACGCCCGCGGCCCGGCGTGTCGGGCTGGTCAGCCTGGACCCCGCGGTCGTCCTGGCCTCCGGGGAGCGGGTCCGCCTGGGCGCGCACGAGTGGTCCTCCGACGTCGTCGACCCGCGCGGGTTCGAGCTGCTGGAGCAGTTCGCCCTGGTCGACGGGGTGCCCCGCTGGCGCTGGCGCATCGGCGACGTGGTGATCGAGCGGGAGCTCGCCATGGCGTACGGCCGGTGCTGCGTGGCGGTGGTGCACCGGCTGGTCTCCGGCGGCCCGGTCCGCCTGGATTTGGCCGCGGTCTGCACCTGGCGGGACG
>JBARAE010000110.1:0-19484 GCA_049791715.1 Micromonospora sp. | reverse complement strand
GGCGCCGACCGCGCCCACCGCAGGGGCGGCGGCGGTACGGCCCGACTGCGCGCGAACCTGCGCCGGGTGGTCGGGCCGGAGCTGCCCGAGGCGGAGCTGGACGCGCTGGTGAAGCGGGGCCTGCGCTCCTACGCCCGGTACTGGATGGAGGCGTTCCGGCTGCCGGCGCTGAGCCGGCGGGAGATCCTCGCCGGGTTCCGCCTCGACGGGGTGGAGAAGCTCGCGGCCGACGTGGAGTCCGGTCGGGGTGCCGTGGTGGCCCTGCCGCACGCCGGCAACTGGGACGCCGCCGGCGCCTGGGTCGCGGCGACCGGCTGGCCGATCACCACCGTCGCCGAGCGGCTCAAGCCGGAGGCTGTGTACGAGCGGTTCCTCGCCTTCCGGCAGGGCCTCGGCATGGAGATCCTGCCCACCCACGGCGGCGAGCGGCCCGCGTTCGACGTGCTGGTGGATCGGCTGCGGGCGGGCACGGTGGTGCCGCTGCTCGCCGACCGGGACCTGTCGGCCCGCGGCATCGAGGTCGACTTCTTCGGGGCGCGCACCCGGATGCCCGCCGGGCCGGCCCTGCTGGCGCTGCGCACCGGCGCGCCGCTCTACGTCGCCTCCCTGTGGTACGAGCCGGACGGGGCCCGGGCCGCCATCCACGGGCCGCTGGAGCTGCCCGACCCGGCCAGCGGGCCGCTGGACGTGCGGGTCCGGATGGTGACCCAGCGGATTGCCGACGGTCTGGCGGCGGGCATCGCCCGGCATCCGGAAGACTGGCACATGTTGCAGCGGATGTGGCTGGACCAGCGCGGCGCCGCCGACGGCGGGTCCCCCTCGGTGCAGCCGCCGGCCACCACCGGACCGGTCTGAGGGAGAGGGCACGCCAGTGCGGATCGGCATCGTGTGCCCGTACTCCTTCGACGTCCCGGGTGGGGTGCAGAACCACGTCATGGACCTGGCCGAGGCGTTGATCGGGCTCGGGCACGAGGTGAGCGTGCTCGCCCCGGCCGACGAGGATTCCCCGCTGCCGCCGTACGTGGTGTCGGCCGGTCGGGCCGTGTCGCTGCCGTACAACGGCTCGGTGGCGCGCATCGCGTTCGGGCCGGTCTCCACGGCGCGGGTGCGACGCTGGATCACCCGGGGCGACTTCGACGTGCTGCACGTGCACGAGCCGCTGACGCCCAGCCTGTCGATGCTGGCCGTGCTCTCGGCCCGCGGCCCGGTGGTGGCCACCTTCCACACCGCGATGACGCGGTCCCGGGTGCTCTCCGCGGCGCAGGGCGTGCTGCAGATCCTGCTGGAGCGGATCACCGCCCGGATCGCGGTGAGCGCCCTGGCCCGCAAGGTGCAGGTCGAGCACATGGACGGCGGCGCGGTGGAGATCCCGAACGGGGTGACCGTGGCGAAGTTCGCCGGGGCCGAGCCCCTGCCGGGCTGGCCGGGGGAGTGCGGCCCGGGCACCGGCGGCACGATCGGCTTCCTCGGCCGGTTCACCGAGCCCCGCAAGGGCTTCCCGATCCTCCGGGAGGCCTTCCTGGAGCTGGCCCGCGAGCGCCCCGGGCTGCGGCTGCTGGTGGCCGGGCCGGGCGACCCGGACGACCTGTTCGACCCGTTCCCGGCCGACCTGCGGGACCGGGTCACCTTCCTCGGCCTGGTGTCGGAACCGGACAAGGCGCGCATGCTGCGCAGCGTGCACCTGTACGTCGCACCGAACACCGGCGGGGAGTCCTTCGGGATGATCCTGACCGAGGCGCTCGCCGCCGGCACCACCGTGGTCGCCAGCGACCTGGACGCGTTCCGCCGGGTGCTCGACGGCGGGCGGGCGGGCCGGCTCTTCCCGACCGGTGATCCGGTCGCGCTCCGCGCCGCCCTCACCGAACTGCTCGACCACCCGGACCGGCGGGCCGCGCTGACCGCCTGCGGCGACCAGGTGGTGGCACATTTCGACTGGCCGGTGGTTGCCCGCCGCGTTGTGGAGGTATACGCAGCCGCGATCGAGGCCACCGACGGCCGGGTCATCGATCAGGAATGGGTGGGGCTGGACTGACCACCGGGGCCGGTGTGACGGGAGCGTCGGAACGCGCCCGAACCGGGCGGGAGGAGGAACAGCACTACGATGCCGGGCATGTGGTGGGTGGTGGGCGCGGTCATCGTCGTCGGGCTCGTCGCGGCGTACCTGGTCTGGACGGTCGGGCGGGTCGAGCGGCTGCAGACCCGGGCGGAGTCGGCGGCCCGGGCGCTCGACGCCCATCTGCTGCGCCGCGCGGCGGCCGCCGCCGTCCTGGCCGAGCAGCGGTACGGCGTCGAGCTGTACGCGGCGGCGCGGATCGCCCTGGACGCCGTACCGGAGGAGCGGGAGGCGGCCGAGAACGACCTCACCCGGCAGCTGCGCACCATCGCGCTGGATCCGGCCGACCCGGCGTGCGAGGCGGTGATCGCGGCCAGCCGCCGGCTGGCGCTGGCTCGGCAGGTGCACACCGACCTGGTCCGGGACGCCCGGGCGGCTCGCGGCCGGCCACTGGTACGCCTGTTCCGGATGGGGCGCCGGCACCCGTGGCCGCGCTACTTCGACATCGACGACCCGACCCTGGCCGCGCCCGCAGACGTCACCACCGGTTGACCTCGGCGACCCGGCCCGGCCACGCTCGCCGGCCCTGGGCAGGCGTGATGGGGGCCACAGAGCAGGCCACCCGGGGTCTGATTGGCTGTCGGACCGGCGTTGCCCCCGTCGTAGCATTTTTCGCAAGCCACCCCTGAGCAGGTCCAAGGAGCGATGACGTGTCCGAATCCACCTCCCCGAACGCCAACGCCACGCCCGTCGTCGGCACCGCCCGCGTGAAGCGGGGGATGGCCGAGATGCTCAAGGGCGGCGTGATCATGGACGTGGTCACCGCCGAGCAGGCCAAGATCGCTGAGGACGCCGGCGCGGTCGCCGTCATGGCGCTCGAGCGCGTCCCCGCGGACATCCGCGCGCAGGGCGGCGTGTCCCGGATGAGCGACCCCGACATGATCGACGGCATCGTCAACGCCGTCTCGATCCCGGTGATGGCGAAGGTCCGGATCGGCCACTTCGTCGAGGCCCAGATCCTCCAGTCGCTCGGCGTCGACTACATCGACGAGTCCGAGGTGCTGACCCCGGCCGACTACGCCAACCACATCGACAAGTGGGCCTACACGGTTCCCTTCGTCTGCGGCGCGACCAACCTCGGCGAGGCGCTGCGCCGGCTCACCGAGGGCGCGGCGATGATCCGTTCCAAGGGTGAGGCGGGCACCGGTGACGTCTCCAACGCCACCACCCACATGCGCAAGATCCGCCAGGAGATCCGCCGGCTGAGCTCGCTGCCGGAGGACGAGCTGTTCGTCGCCGCCAAGGAGCTGCAGGCGCCGTACGAGCTGGTCAAGGAGGTCGCCGAGACCGGCAAGCTGCCCGTGGTGCTGTTCACCGCCGGTGGCATCGCCACCCCGGCCGACGCCGCGATGATGATGCAGCTCGGCGCCGAGGGCGTCTTCGTCGGCTCGGGCATCTTCAAGTCGGGCAACCCGGCCCAGCGTGCCGCCGCGATCGTCAAGGCCACCACCTTTCACGACGACCCGGACGTGCTGGCCAAGGTCTCCCGCGGCCTGGGCGAGGCAATGGTCGGCATCAACGTCGACGACATCCCGCAGCCGCACCGGCTGGCCGAGCGCGGCTGGTGACCTGGAAGGAGGGGCCCCTTCTTAACGCCTCCGGTAGAGCAGGGGCCCCCTCCTCACTCGAGAGGAACTGACGTGAGCGAACCCGTGATCGGTGTGCTCGCGCTCCAGGGTGACGTCCGTGAGCACGTCGCGGCCCTGGCCGGCGCCGGTGCGGACGCCCGCCCGGTACGCCGTCCGGCGGAGCTGGACGCGGTCGACGGGCTCGTCATCCCCGGCGGGGAGTCCACCACCATCAGCAAGCTCGCGGACATCTTCGAGATGCGCGAGCCGATCGACAAGCGGATCGCGGACGGGATGCCGGTCTACGGCTCCTGCGCCGGCATGATCATGCTGGCGTCCGAGGTGCTGGACGGCCGGCCGGACCAGCGGGGCTTCGCCGGCATCGACATGACGGTGCGGCGCAACGCGTTCGGTCGTCAGGTCGACTCGTTCGAGGCGCCGGTGGAGATCACCGGCGTGGCGGGGGAGCCGTTCCACGCGGTGTTCATCCGGGCGCCGTGGGTCGAGCGGGTCGGCGACGGGGTGGAGGTGCTGGGCCGGGTCACCGACGGCCCGGCGGCCGACCGGGTCGTCGCGGTCCGGCAGGGCAACCTGCTGGCCACCTCGTTCCACCCGGAACTCACCGGCGACCCGCGGTTGCACCGCTACTTCGTGGACCTGGTCCGCGTCGCTGCCTGAGCGCACGGAGGGGCCTTTCCGGTGGGATGAGTCCCTCTTTTTCCTACCCGGGAGGGCATGTTTTCCGGCCGGGGGTCGTTGTGTCCTGACAGCGACCCGGTCGCCCGACGACCCTCCGACGCGCCCCGCCGCGGGTGCCGGGTGTGACACGCGGGGATGCGACCTCGGTAGGATTGCCGCGGTTCGGCAGGGCCACCGCTCGCCGCAGCCTTCCGCGCGGAGCCGACCGGCCAGCTCCATCCGTACCGGTTGACCGTGGAGCCGGCGCGGGCAGTCGACGCAGGCGTGGATCATTCAACGGAGGTATGAGATGTCCGGCCACTCAAAGTGGGCGACCACCAAGCACAAGAAGGCCGTCATCGACGCCAAGCGCGGCAAGATGTTCGCCAAGCTGATCAAGAACGTCGAGGTTGCGGCCCGGACCGGCGGTGGCGACCCGGCCGGCAACCCGACCCTCTACGACGCCATCCAGAAGGCGAAGAAGAACTCCGTCCCGAACGACAACATCGACCGGGCGGTCAAGCGCGGCTCCGGCCTGGAGGCCGGCGGCGCCGACTGGCAGACGATCATGTACGAGGGCTACGGCCCTAACGGCGTGGCCATGCTCATCGAGTGCCTCACCGACAACCGCAACCGGGCGGCCACCGAGGTGCGCACCGCGCTGACCCGTAACGGCGGCTCGCTTGCCGACGCCGGCTCGGTGTCGTACATGTTCTCCCGCAAGGGTGTGGTGATCGTGCCCAAGGCCGGGACGACCGAGGACGACGTGATGATGGCCGTCCTCGACGCCGGCGCCGAGGAGGTCAACGACCTCGGTGAGGCGTTCGAGGTGGTCTCCGAGCCGACCGACCTGATCGGGGTCCGCACCGCGCTGCAGGACGCCGGCATCGAGTACGAGTCGGCCGAGTCCTCCCTCATCCCCAGCGTGAACGTGCCGCTGGACGAGGAGGGCGCGCGCAAGATCTTCAAGCTGATCGACGTGCTCGAGGACTGCGACGACGTGCAGAACGTCTACGCCAACTTCGACGTCTCCGACGAGATCATGGCCGCGGTCGGCTGACCCGGACGCGTACCACATGGCCCGACATCTGCCTGCGGATGTCGGGCCATCGATGTATCTAACCCTGTCTGCTGAGGGTGGCGAGCAGGGCGGAGGCCGGCTTTCCCGGTCTGGGTGCTCATCGTTGCCGGGTTCGGCGCGCCCTCGAGAGGGTGATGCCGAGCCGGACAAGATACGAGACGAGATAGACGGCGAAGGCGAGCCAGAGGCCAACCCTGGTGATCCCGCGCCCGGCTGGTACGGCCTGCAGCAGCCCGAGCAGTAAGAGGCAGGCCAGCGCTATGAGCGAGACGCGTCGCACCGTCCGCTCCAGGCGCGACCGCTCGGTGCCCACGCGGTGATTCTGCCCGGCGGAAGCCCGGGCCGCTGGACGGCAATCGCCGGGCAGTTGTGAGCCCATCTCTTTCGTGGTCTCCGACGAGGTCATGGCCGCGGTCGGCTGACCGTAGCCGTACCCGTCGTTTCCGATGGCCCTGCCCGGGCCCGCCCTGCCCCGTGCCGGGACGGGCCTGGGCAGGGCCGGCTTCAGTCGGCCCTGAACCGCCGGGCCACCGCGTCGAACGCGGCCTTGCGCCGGACGTTGCCGTCGGGCAGGACCGCCACCAGGCCGTACCCGGCGGTGTCCAGGTCGCGCTCCGGCTCCGGCCGGTGCGGATAGCTGAAAGCCGCGTACGTGAAGACGAAGGCCCCCTCGGCGCCGGCCGCCTCCGCCGCGTCCAGCAGTCCGCCCACCTCCTCGGCCTGGGCCTGTTCGTCTCGCACCAGCGGCTCGCGCAGCCGGGGCGGGTCGGTGCTCCGGTCGACCACGGTCCAGGCCAGCGCGCCGCGCGCGGCCGCCCCGGCGTAGGTGGCGCAGCCCAGCTCGGTCAGCACCACCGGCTTGCCATGGCGACGCCGTTCGGTGATCCGCCCGGCCCAGACGTCCAGCGCCTCTCCGCTGCGGTAGTGGTCCACGCCGACCAGGTCGAACGGTGTCCAGTCGACGCTCTCGAGGCCCATCGCGGCGTACGTCAGGGGGCCGGCGAAGCGGGCGCGGGCGGTGGCGGCGGCCCGGCGCAGGTGGCGGTTGAGCGCGTACGGGAAGGGGCCGTGCCGCAGCGTGCTCCACAGCAGCCGGCGCGGGTTCGTCATGGTGGCCGTCCGGTCGGCCGCGGTGGCTCCGTCGACGATGCCGCGCATGAAGAGCGTCGCCTCCCAGCCGGCCACCAGCACCACCTCGGCCCCCCGGGCGCGCAGCCGCTCGCCGAATTCCGCGCAACTGGCGAGCTGGACGCGGGCGGCGGCGGAGGTGGCGTCCGGCAGCGCCGGGGAGAGCCACACTGCCAGCCCCGCCTGGGCGGCTGCCTCGGCCGCCAGGCGCAACCGCTCCAGGTTCTCGCCGATCAGCCGTACCGCGTTGGCGTGCAGCTCGTCCGCGATCACCCGCAGGTCATCGCGGACCTGGTCCGGGTCGAACACCGGCCGCGACGGGCGGCCCGGAAGCATCTCGACACCGGTGTCGTAGACGACGCCCCGGATCCGCATGGCCGCTCCTTATCGATACGCCGTATCGGCACCGATACACTGTATCGCGTGACCGTCGTCTGGGAACGCCCCGAACCGGCCCGCCGGCACCTGCCCCTGGTGGACCGGCCGGGGATCGTCGCCGCCGCGACCGCCCTCGCCGACGCCGACGGCCTCGACGCGGTCACCCTGCGCGGGGTCGCCGCCCGGCTCGGGGTGCCGCCGATGCGCCTCTACCGCCACCTCGCCTCACGGGACGACCTGCTCGACCTGATCGCCGACGCGGCCTGCGGCGAGATCGCGCTGCCCGACCCGGAGGAGGGGGACTGGCGGGTGCGGTTGCGTGCCCTCGCCGCCGCCACGGCCACGGTCGCCCGCCGCCACCCCTGGTACGTGCCGCTGCTCGGCAGCCGTCCGCCGTACGGTCCACACGGGCTGGCGTACCAGGAGGCGCTCTTTGCCGCGCTGGACCGGCCCGGCCTGGACCCGGCGACCCTGATGCACGCGGCGAACGCCTTCCTCGGCTACCTGGTCGGCCAGCTCCACCTCGAACTGCTCCGGGTGCCGGCCGGGAAGACCGCGCACGTGCCGCCGGCGGAGCAGCTGCGCTACCTGGCCCGGGCGGTCGGCGACGGCCGGCACCCGACGCTGGCCCGGCTCTTCACCGAGGGGCGGCAGCTGGACGCGACTGAGGTCTTCGACGCCGGGCTGGACATCGTCCTCGACGGCATCGCGGCGAGAATGGGCTGAGTCTCCCGGACCGGCCCGGCCGGCCCGCTACGGGCCGGACCGGGGGCGCGCGTCAGGCGTCGTGCCGCCTGGCCTTGACCATGCTGTCGACGACGTCCCAGACGACCACCACGGCGATCACCGTCACGGCGGTCCGGGCGACCGTTTCCATGTGTCCGGCCTCGCGGAGCCATGCGAAGCGCTGCACGAGGGTGGGGTTGAGCAACCGGTCGGTGAGGAGCAGCCCGGCCAGCGGGGCGGCGAAGGCCAGGTCGAGCGCCGCGTTGACCACCACCAGTCGCCACGTCCAGTGCCCGGCGCGGTACTTCGCGACCTCCAGGACCAGGCTGGCCACGAGTACGGCGGCGAGCACCGGCAGCCAGAAGGCCCACAGTGCCGGGTCGAGGACCGGGATGCGGCCGCCGTCGGGGTCGGAGACCCACGACTGGAAGTGTTGCCAGGGCAGGAAGGCGAGCGCGATCAGCAACCCGGCGACCGATGCGCAGGTGTCGGTGAGTCGGATGTCCCGCTCCACCGGTCCCTCGGGAAGCTGGTCGACGTTCCACTCGGAGAGGGCGAGCGAGGTGCCCGTCCGCTCGAGGACCGCGAAGCTCAGGGTGACCCAGAAGGCGATCTGCACCGCGGCCTGGAAGGCGGCATCGATGCCCGCGCCGATGGCCGCTCCCGGCTCGGCGGCCACGGTCGCCTTGAGCACGCCGACCACCACGCCGACGACGCCCGGCACGGTGCTGAGCAGCAGCCGCAGCACCCGCTGCCAGACCAGGTAGTACGCCGGGCCGATGAGCTGGAGCCGACGGCCCGCGTACCGGGCGGCGAGCCGCTCCGGGTGGCCCAGCTCGGTGAGGACGTCCCGTTCGGCTGTGTCGGGATCCTGGCCGGCGCCGACCCGGGCGTCGATCATGTCCTCGATGGAGGCCCGCAGCTCGGTGGCGATTCCCGTGCGGCGGGGCGCCGGTACGGCCCGCAGGGTGGCAGTGAGGTAGCGGTCGGTCAGGGAACTCATCACTGCGCTCCTTCGATCAGCCCCGCAACCGAGGCCTGCACGGCGGCGAGGTCGTCCAGCAGACGGCTCAGCACCGCCTCACCGTCCGCACTGGTCCGGTAGAACTTGCGCGGCCGGCTCCCCTCGGTGTTCCACTCGCTGGTCAGCAGGCCCTGCTCCTCCACCCGACGGAGCAGGGGATAGAGCGTGTTGGCGTCCACCGGGAAGCCGTGCGATCCGAGCCGCTGGAGCAGCGCGTAGCCGTAGTCGGGACGGCGCAGGGCGACCAGGCTGGCCACGACAACCGTGCCGCGGCGCACCTCCTGAAGGTGCGTCCGCAGGATCTCCTCGCTGACCATGCCTCACACGATAGTGTGTGACAAACAGTATTGTCACGGGCAAGGCGAAAGGATCACCCGGGAGACGCCCGCCACCCTCGGCGCGGACGGTGGAGGCGGTCAGAGGACCTGGGTAGGGTAGGGCCCGGTCGACTCCGACCGACCTGAGCACAACCCGGGGGGCGCCACGCATGGGCGATTCGTTCGCGCATCTGCACGTGCACACTGAGTATTCGATGCTCGACGGCGCGGCCCGGCTCAAGGACCTCTTCGCCGAGGCGAAGCGGCTGGGCATGCCGGCCGTGGCGATCACCGACCACGGCAACATGCACGGCGCGAACGACTTCTACAAGCAGGCGATGGCCGCCGGAGTGACCCCGATCCTCGGCGTCGAGGCGTACGTGGCGCCGGAGTCGCGCTTCCACAAGCAGCGGGTCAAGTGGGGCCGCCCGGAGCAGAAGAGCGACGACATCTCCGGCAACGGCGCGATCACCCACAAGACGATGTGGGCGCGGAACAAGACCGGCCTGCACAACCTCTTCAAGCTCAACTCGCGCGCGTCCATGGAGGGGCACTACGTCAAGTGGCCCCGGATGGACATGGAGCTGATCGCCGAGCACGCCGACGGGATCATGGCCACCACCGGCTGCCCCTCCGGCGCGGTGCAGACCCGGCTGCGGCTGGGCCAGTTCGACGAGGCCCTCAAGGTCGCCGCCGCCTACCAGGACATCTTCGGCAAGGAGAACTACTTCCTGGAGATCATGGACCACGGCCTCGACATCGAGCGCCGGTTCCGCGACGGGCTCATGGAGATCGCCCGCCGGCTCGACATCCCGCCGGTGGTCACCAACGACTCGCACTACACGCACGAGGCGCAGTCCGAGGCGCACGACGTGCTGCTCTGCGTGCAGACCGGCAGCAACATCGCCGACCCGAACCGGTTCCGCTTCGAGGGCGGTGGCTACTTCATCAAGTCCGCCGAGCAGATGCGGGCGGTCGACACGTCCGAGTTCTGGCAGCAGGGCTGCCGCAACACCCTGCTGGTCGCCGAGAAGGTCGACCCGGCCGGGATGTTCGAGTTCCGGAACCTGATGCCGCGCTTCCCGGTCCCGGAGGGGGAGACCGAGGAGTCCTGGTTCCGCAAGGAGACCTTCGCCGGGCTGGCCCGCCGCTACCCGAACGGCGTCCCGGACACCCACGTCAAGCAGGCCGAGTACGAGCTGGGCGTCATCATCCAGATGGGCTTCCCGTCGTACTTCCTCGTGGTCGCCGACTTCATCCAGTGGGCGAAGAGCCAGGGCATCGCCGTCGGTCCGGGCCGTGGCTCGGCCGCCGGCTCGCTCGTGGCGTACGCCCTGGGCATCACCGACCTGGACCCGCTGCCGCACGGCCTGATCTTCGAGCGCTTCCTCAACCCCGAGCGCGTCTCCATGCCGGATGTCGACATCGACTTCGACGAGCGTCGGCGCGGTGAGGTGATCAAGTACGTCACCGAGAAGTGGGGCGAGGACAAGGTCGCGCAGATCGCGACCTTCGGCACGATCAAGGCGAAGGCCGCGATCAAGGACTCGGCCCGGGTGCTCGGCTTCCCGTACGCGGTGGGCGACCGGATCACCAAGGCGATGCCCCCGGCGGTGATGGGCAAGGACATCCCGCTCACCGGCATCTTCGACCCGAAACACCCCCGCTACGCCGAGGCCGGCGAGATCCGCGGCCTGTACGAGTCCGACCCGGACGTCAAGAAGGTGATCGACACCGCGCGCGGCATCGAGGGGCTGATCCGGCAGACCGGCGTGCACGCCGCCGGCGTCATCATGTCCGCCGAGCCGATCATGGAGCACATCCCGCTGATGCGGCGGGACGCCGACGGGGCGATCATCACCCAGTTCGACTACCCGACGTGCGAGTCGCTCGGGCTGTTGAAGATGGACTTCCTCGGCCTGCGCAACCTCACCATCATCGACGATGCGCTGAAGAACATCGAGCTCAACCACGGCCGAAAGGTCGACCTGCTCACCCTGCCGCTGGACGACAAACCGACGTACGAGCTGCTGGCCCGGGGCGACACGCTCGGGGTGTTCCAGCTCGACGGCGGGCCGATGCGTTCGCTGCTGCGGCTGATGAAGCCGGACAACTTCGAGGACATCTCCGCGGTGCTGGCGCTGTACCGCCCCGGTCCCATGGGTGCCAACTCGCACACCAACTACGCGCTGCGCAAGAACGGCCAGCAGGAGATCACGCCGATCCACCCGCAGCTGGCCGAGCCGCTGGAGGAGATCCTCGGCCCGACGTACGGCCTGATCGTCTACCAGGAGCAGGTGCAGCGCGCGGCGCAGAAGCTCGCCGGCTACAGCCTCGGCCAGGCCGACCTGCTGCGCCGGGCGATGGGCAAGAAGAAGAAGGAGGTCCTCGACAAGGAGTTCGTGCCGTTCCGCGACGGCATGCGCAGCAACGGCTACTCCGACGAGGCCATCCAGACGCTCTGGGACATCCTCGTCCCGTTCGCCGACTACGCGTTCAACAAGGCGCACACCGCCGGATACGGCCTGGTGTCGTACTGGACCGGCTACCTCAAGGCGAACTACCCGGCCGAGTACATGGCCGGGCTGCTCACGTCCGTCGGCGACGACAAGGACAAGATGGCGCTCTACCTGTCGGAGTGCCGGCGGATGGGCATCCAGGTCCTGCCGCCCGACGTGAACACCTCCGCCGGGCCGTTCACCCCGGTCGGCAAGGACATCCGCTTCGGCCTCGCGGCGATCCGCAACGTCGGTGCGAACGTGGTCACCTCGATCATGCGGTGCCGCGAGGAGAAGGGCCCCTACACCGACTTCTACGACTTCCTGTCCAAGGTGGACGCGGTGGTCTGCAACAAGAAGACCATCGAATCGCTGATCAAGGCGGGTGCCTTCGACTCGCTCGGGCACCCCCGCAAGGGCCTGCTCACCGTGCACGCCGACGCCATCGACGCGTACGCCGACGTCAAGCGCAAGGAGGCCGTCGGCCAGTACGACCTCTTCGGCGCGGGCTTCGGCGACGCCGACACCGGCGGCAGCACCACGGTCATGCCGACCATCGGCGAGGGGGAGTGGGAGAAGCGCGACAAGCTCGCCTTCGAACGCGAGATGCTCGGCCTCTACGTCTCCGACCACCCGCTCTTCGGTCTGGAGCACGTGCTCGGCGCGGCTGCCGACACCACGATCGCCGCGCTCGCCGAGGAGGGCGGAGTGCCCGACGGGGCGGTGGTCACCCTGGCCGGCATCCTCTCCGGCGTGCAGCGCCGGGTCACCAAGCAGGGCCGGGCCTGGGCCTCGGCCACTCTGGAGGACCTGGCCGGCGGGGTGGAGACGCTGTTCTTCCCGAACACCTACGAGGTGATCGGGCAGTACATCGCCGAGGACGCGATCGTGGTGGTCAAGGGGCGGGTGGACCGCCGCGACGACACCCCGCGGATCATGGCGATGGACATGTCCATGCCGGACGTCAGCAGCAACCCGGCGAACAAGCCGGTCACCCTCACCATCCCGGTGCACCGCTGCACGCCGCCGCTGGTGGAACGGCTCAAGGAGACCCTGGTGCTGCACCCCGGTGACACCGAGGTGCACGTCAAGCTGCTCAACGGCGGCAAGGTCACCACGCTTCGGCTCGGCCCGTTCCGGGTCGCGCCCACCACCGCGCTGATGGGTGACCTGAAGAGCGTCCTCGGCCCCGCCAACGTCAGCTGACCGGGCCCGACCCGCCAAGATCGCACGATCTCGGGCTCTCGGGGCGGCGGCCGGATGGATGAGACGTGCCCTCGCCGGCCTGGCCGCGGTCGCCTGACCGCGTCACACCGGCCGGTACTCGACCTCCGGGCGGCCCGGGGTGCCGTAGCGGGGCGCGCGGACGGCCCGCTCGACGGTGACCAGGTACTCCAGGTAGCGGCGGGCCGTGACCCGGGAGATGCCGGTGCGCTGGCTGACCTCGGTCGCGGACAGGCCTGCCCCGGCCGGCAGGGCGGCCAGCACCGCGTTCAGCGTGTGCTCGTCCAGGCCCTTCGGCAGGGTGTGCCGGGCCGCGCCGCGGAGGGTGGCGAACATGCGGTCCACCTCGTGCTGGGCGGCCACCTCGCCGTCGGCGAGGGCTTGGCGCCGGTACTCCGCGTACCGCTCCAGCTTGTCGCGGAACGCCGCGAAGGTGAACGGCTTGAGCAGGTAGTGCGTCACGCCGAGGGAGACGGCGGTGCGGACCACCGCCAGGTCGCGGGCGGAGGTCACCGCGAGCACGTCGATGCTGCTGCCCGCGGCCCGCAGCGCCCGGCAGACGTCCAGGCCGTGCAGGTCGGGCAGCCGGAAGTCGAGGAGGACGAGGTCCACGCCGTCGCCCTGCCGGTGCCGCAGCGCTGACATCGCCTCCCGCGCGGTGTGCGCGACTCCGACCACCACGAAGCCGGGTACCCGCTCGGCGTACGCCTTGTGCGCCTCCGCCAGCAGCGGCTCGTCCTCCACCACCAGCACGCGGATGTCGGTCATCGGGTCTCCCGCGGCACCGGCAGGTGGACGGTGAACACCGTCCCGCCGTCGTCGGAGCGGCCCACGTCGGTGCTGCCGCCGTGCCGGCGGACCACCTGCCCGACCAGCGCCAGGCCGAGGCCCCGGCCGGCGCTCTTGGTCGACCAGCCGCGCCGGAACGCATCCGCCACCCGGTCCGGGTCCAGGCCGGGGCCGTTGTCGGCGACCCGGCTCACAATCTCATCGCCGACGGTGCCGACGAAGACGCGTACCCGGCGCGGCGGCGGGCTGCCGGCGACGGCTTCGAGGGCGTTGTCGACCAGGTTCCCGACGACGGTCAGCAGGTCGCCGGTGGGCAGCGGGCTGTCGTCGAGCCGGCAGTCGGGCTCGATCACCAGGTCCACGCCGCGTTCCCCGGCCCGCGCGGACTTGCCGAGCAGCAGGGCGGCCAGCGCCGGCTCGGTCACCGCGCCGACCACCTGGTCGGTCAGCTGCTGGGCCAGCTCCAGGTCCCGGGTGGCGAGCCGGACCGCCTCGTCGGCCCGGCCCAGCTCCACCAGGGTCAGCACGGTGTGCAGCCGGTTGGCCGACTCGTGGGTCTGCGCCTGCAGCGCCTCGGTCAGCGCGCGTACCGAGTCCAGTTCGCTGGCGAGGTTGCGCAGCTCGGTCTGGTCGCGCAGGGTCAGCACGGTGCCGAGCACCTTTCCCTCGAAGCGGGTGGCCCGCTGGTTGGCCACCAGCACCCGGTCGCCGGCCAGGACCGGCTCGTCGTGCGCGTCCCGGCCGGAGGTCAGCAGCTCGGCCACCGCGGGCGGCAGGTCGATCCCGGCCACCGGCTGGGAGGTACGCCTCCTCGTGGCCGTCCTCCGGGACCAGCGAGCCCCCGGCGGCCACCACCCGGATGCCGAAGCGCGCCAGCAACGGCGCCGCCTCCTCGCGCATCACCCGGACGAACTCGTCGATCGTCCCGGGCTTGAGACGGTACGTGCGGATCTCCAGAATCATCGGTGGCCTCCGAAAGGGGCGGAACCCCGACGGTAGTCCCCGCCACCGGGGGCCACCATCGCTCAATTGGCGCTGACCGGGGCCGGGCGACGGCACTAGCGTCCCCGGAATGGAGCTGGAAGACGCGCAGAAACTGTGGCAGCCGGAGCCCGGCTGGCTGAACACCGCCACATACGGGCTGCCGCCGGAGCCGGCCTGGACGGCGCTGCAGGACGTCCTCGCCGACTGGCGGGTGGGGCGGATCTCCTGGGAGGGGTGGGCCGAGGCGGCCGGCCGGTCCCGCGCGGCCTTCGCCGCCCTGGTCGGGGTGGCCGCGTCGGACGTGGCGATCGGCAGCACCGTGTCCCAACTGCTCGCCCCGGTCGCGGCGGCGCTGCCGCCGGGCGCGACCGTGGTGGTGCCGGAGGAGGAGTTCACCTCCAACCTCTTTCCCTGGCTGGTGCAGGAGGAGCGGGGGGTCCGGGTACGCACCGTCCCGCTCGCCGGGCTCGTCGACGCGGTCGACGGCGACACCGACCTGGTCGCGTTCAGCCTGGTGCAGTCGGCCGACGGAACCGTGGCTGCGTACGACGAGATCGTCGCGGCGGCCCGCGCGCACGACGCCCTCGTCGCCGTGGACGCCACCCAGGCCTGTGGCTGGCTGCCGTTCGACGCGGGGCGGGCGGACGTGGTGGCGGTATCGGCGTACAAGTGGCTGATGGCGCCGCGCGGCGCCGCCTTCGCCTACCTGGCCCCGGCCCTGCGGGACCGGCTGCGCCCCGACGCCGCCGGCTGGTACGCGGGCGAGGACCCGCACGCCTCCTACTACGGCCCGCCGCTGCGGCTGGCCGACGACGCCCGGCGGTTCGACATCTCGCCGGCCTGGTTCAGCTACGTCGGGGCGGCCCCCGCCCTGGAACTGCTGGCGGAGATCGGGCTGCCGGCCGTCCGCGACCATGACGTGGCGCTGGCCAACCGGTTCCTCGCCGGGCTCGGCCGGCCGGCGGGCGACAGCGCGATCGTCACCGTGGAGGTGCCCGACGCGCAGGAGAAGCTGCAGCGGGCCGGGGTGCGGGCCGCCGTCCGCGCCGGGCGGGTGCGCGCCTCGTTCCACGTGTACTCCACTGAGGAGGACGTCGACCTGGCGCTCGACGCGCTGACGAGCTGACAGGCCCTCGCTCCCGCCCCGGACCGGGGCGGGAGCGAAGGCCTCAGGCCAGGTGCCCGCCGATCTTCGTGTACCCGCGGAGCAGGTCGCGGGAGATGATCAGCCGCTGCATCTCGTCGGTACCCTCGAAGATCCGGTAGAGCCGCACCTGCCGGTACCAGCGCTCGACGGGCAGCTCCCGGGTGTAGCCCATGCCGCCGTGGATCTGCAGCACCCGGTCCACCACCCGGTTCACCATGCCGGCACCGTAGAGCTTGCACATCGACGAGGCGTGCCGGGGGTCCATGCCCTGGTCGACCGTCCACGCCGCCTTCAGCACCAGCCAGCGGGCCGCCTCCAGCTCGGTCTCCGAGTCGGCGATCATCCACTGGATCGCCTGGTTGGTGCCGATCTTCGCGCCGAAGGTCTCCCGGGTGTTGGCGTAGTCGATGCCCATCTGCAGGACCCGCTCGGCAATGCCGATGGCGTGCGAGGGGATCGTGTAGCGGCCCTTGCCGATCCACTCCATGCCGAGCGCGAAGCCCTGCCCGATCTCGCCGAGGATGTTGCGGTGCGGCACCCGTACGCCGTCGAAGATCAGCGACGCCGGACCGCCCTCGCCCATGGTCTGGATGAACTCGGAGCGCCAGCCCATCGCCCGGTCGACGAGGAACGCGGTCGCACCCCCGTTGCGGGCGCCCTTCTCGGGGTCGGTCACCGCCACCACGATCGCGAAGTCGGCGTCGTTGCCGTTGGTGATGAAGGTCTTCTCGCCGTCGAGGATCCAGTCGTCGCCGTCGCGGCGGGCGCGCAGCCGGATGTTGGCCGCGTCCGAACCCGCGCCCGGCTCGGTGATCGCGAAGCAGGAGATCCGTTCGCCCTCGATGGTGGGAAGGAGGAACTCGCGCTTCTGCTCCTCGGTGGCGTAGAAGAGGATGTTGTCCGCCTCGCCGCCGAACCGGAACGGCACGAACGTGCGGCCCAGCTCGGTCCAGATCAGCGACTGCATGACCGCGGGCAGGTCCATTCCGCCGTACTCCTCGGGGGTGGCCAGCCCCCAGAAGCCGAACTTCTTCGCCTTGAGCTGGAGTTCCCGCAGCTCGGAACGGTCCAGGCCGGGCTGGTGCGCCCGCTCGCGGCGCAGCACCTCCTGCTCCAGCGGCATCACCTCACGGCTGATGAACGACCGGACGGTGTCCCGCACCGCCCGCTGCTCGTCGGTGAGTGCGAAGTCCATCGTGATTCCTCCCGGGGCCCAGCGTGCCGTCGTTGGGCCCTAAACTAGCGGTGCAAGTTTTGTCGCGTCCAGACCCCTGAGGAGACGACGTGCCCCGACCCCGGCAGCCCCTGCTCGACCGGCAGCGGATCGTCGAGACCGCCCGGTCGGTGATCGACGCCGAGGGGCTGTCCGCGCTCTCCACCCGGCGGCTCGCCGCCGAGCTGGGCGTGCAGGGCCCGTCGCTCTACAACCACTTCGCCACGAAGCAGGAGATCCTCGACGCCGTCGCCGACAGCGTGACCGCGACCGTCGACACCTCGGCCTTCGCCACCCGGGACTGGCGGGCGGCGCTGCGGCGGTGGGCCCTGTCCTACCGCCAGGCGCTGCGCGCGCACCCCAACATCGTTCCCTACCTGGCGCAGGGGCCCGGCCGGCGGCCCGCCGCCCTCGCGATGGCCGACGCGGTCTACGGCGGACTCGTCCGCGCCGGCTGGCCGCCGGCCCGGGCCACCCACATCGGCGCGGCGCTGCGCTACTTCGTCGCCGGCTCGGCGCTCGGCTCGTTCGCCCGCGGCTTCGTCGAGGACCCCGAGCTGTACGCGGCGCACTACCCGCACCTCACCCAGGCGCACCGGCTGCCCGAGCACCAGGAGAGCGTGGACGAAGGGGCCTTCCTGCTCGGCCTGGACGCGCTGCTGCACGGGCTGGCCGCCGAGTACGAACGGACCGTCGGGCCGCTCGCTCCGGTGGAGTCGACCGACGCCGCGGAGTAGCGTCGAAACTCCCAGCGCTAGTTTCACCGCCCTCGAACGCCCACACCCCTCGAAGGACGACATGGACCTCGCCGCCGCACCCCCCGACCTGCTGATCCGCCGCCACCTGTACGTCGCCGGCGACTGGATCGACCCGACGGACGGCGACCTCATCCCGGTGGAGAACCCGGCCACCGGGGACATCGTCGGGCAGGTCCCGGCCGGGACCCCGGCCGACGTCGACCGGGCCGTGGCCGCCGCACGCGCCGCCTTCCCCGGCTGGTCGGCCACCGACCCGGCCGAACGGGCCGCCCATCTCGGCCGCCTGCACACCGCGCTCGCCGCCCGCGCCGACGAGATCGCCCGGACCGTCGCCCTGGAACTCGGCACCCCGCTCAAGCTCGCCGCCCGTGTGCAGACCGGTCTCCCGCTCACCGTGCTGCGCGGCATGGTGGACCTCGCCGCCGGTCCGCCCGCCGACGAGACCGTCGGCAACTCCCTGGTGGTCCGCGAACCGATCGGCGTGGTCGGCGCCATCACCCCGTGGAACTACCCACTGCACCAGGTGGTCGCCAAGGTGGCGCCCGCCCTGGCGGCCGGTTGCACGGTGGTGCTCAAGCCGAGCGAACTCACCCCGCTGACCGCGTACCTGCTCTTCGACGCGATCGCCAAGGCCGGGCTCCCCGCCGGAGTGGTCAACCTGGTCCCCGGCACCGGGCCGGTGGTCGGCGAGGCGATCGCCGCCCACCCCGACGTCGACCTGGTGTCGTTCACCGGCTCGACCGTCACCGGCCGCCGGATCGCGCACCTGGCCGCCGACCGCATCGCCCGGGTCGCCCTCGAACTCGGCGGCAAGTCGGCCAACCTCGTCCTCGCCGACGCGGACCTGCCCACCGCCGTCAAGGTCGGAGTCGGCAACGCCTTCCTCAACTCCGGCCAGACCTGCACCGCCTGGACCCGCATGCTGGTGCACCGCGACCGGTACGACGAGGCGCTCGACCTCCTCGCGCAGGTGGTGCCGGCGTACCGGCTCGGCGACCCGTTCGACCCGGCGACCCGGCTCGGCCCGCTGGTCTCCGCCGCCCAGGCGGAACGCGTGCGCGGCCACGTCGAGCGGGCCCTCGCGGACGGGGCGCGGCTCGTCGCCGGCGGCCCGGACGCCCCGGTGCCGTCGCGTGGGCATTTCGTCGCACCGACGGTCTTCGCCGACGTGCACCCCGACAGCGCGCTCGCGCAGGAGGAGGTCTTCGGCCCGGTGCTCGCCGTCATCCCGTTCACCGACACCGACGAGGCGGTCGCCATCGCCAACAACTCCCGGTACGGCCTCGCCGGCGCGGTCTGGTCCGCCGACGGGGAGCGCGCCCTCGCGGTCGCCCGGCGCCTGCGCACCGGGCAGGTCGACATCAACGGCGGCGCGTTCAACCCGCTGGCGCCGTTCGGCGGGTACAAGCAATCCGGGCTCGGCCGGGAGCTGGGTGCGTACGGGATCGACGAGTTCCGCGAGACCAAGGCGATCCAGCGGTGAGGGCGCTCGTGGTCCGCGGCCGGGGCGCCACCCCCGCCGTCGAGGAGGTACGCCTGCCCGCCCCCGGCCCCGGTGAGCTGCGGGTGCGGATCCGGGCGGCCGGCATCTGCCACTCCGACCTGTCCATGGTGGACGGGACGCTGGCACCCGCGTACCCGCTGGTGCTCGGGCACGAGGCGACCGGCGTCGTGACCGAGGCCGGCGCGGGCAGCCGGCTGCCGGTGGGCACGGACGTGGTGCTCAACTGGGCGCCCGCGTGCCGGGCGTGCTGGTGGTGCCGGCGGGGCGAACCGTGGCTCTGCGCCGCCAACGCCGGCCCCTCGGTCGCCTGGGGCGAGGCCGCCGACGGCACGCCGCTGCACGTCACCCTCGGGC
>JBARAE010000109.1:0-4735 GCA_049791715.1 Micromonospora sp. | reverse complement strand
GGGCCCGCTCGCCCGCTCCGTGGCCCGGCTCGTGGTCCGCGCCGCCGACGGCGCCACCCGCCTCGTCACCGATCTCCTCGGCGCCAGCCCGGCCGCCGGTCGCGAACGGATCAGCGAGGCCGAGCTGCGCGACCTGGTCGCCGCCAACACCGTGCTGGACCCGGACGAGCGCCGAATCATCGACGAGGTGCTGGTGGCCGGAGCGCGCCTGGTCCGCGAGGTGATGATGCCCCGCACCGAGGTGGTCTTCCTCTCCGCCCGACAGACCATCGCCGAGGCCGAGCGGCTGGTGCGCGTCGAGACCCACACCCGCTACCCGGTGGTCGACGGCACCCACGACGACGTGGTCGGCTTCGTGCACCTGCGGGACGTGCTGCTCCGCCCCGACCTCGACCCGTGCACCACCGTGGGGGAGCTGACCCGCGAGGTCAAACAGCTGCCCGGCAGCAAGCGGGTGCTGGCCGCGCTGACCGAGATGCGCCGGGAGGGACATCACCTGGCGGTGGTGGTCGACGAGTACGGCGGCACCGCCGGCATCGTCACCCTCGAGGACCTGATCGAGGAACTGGTCGGGGAGATCCACGACGGCACCCCCGAGCCGCTGCACGCCGGCCTGCCCGCCGTGGTGGACGGCCGGCTCAACCTCGCCGACTTCGCCGAACGGACCGGGGTGCCGCTTCCCACCGGCCCGTACGAGACCGTCGGCGGCTACGTGATGGCGGCGCTGGGACGGCTGCCGGTGGCCGGCGACGAGGTGCCGGTGGCCCCCGCCGACGCGCCCGAGCCGGAGGAGCCGGCCGGCGGCTGGCTGCTGCGGGTGCTCGCCCTGGAGGGGCGGCGGGTCGCCCGGCTCGCGGTCTCCGCAGCGCGGCTGCCGGAGCAGCGGCGCGAGGTCACCGCCCCGGTGACGCCGACGCAGAGCCGACCCGCCAGCCCGTCATGACGTACGCCGGGCGTAGCTGACAGAATTGCCGCCATGTCCGACGTTCCCGCCCGCCCGCGCGTCTTCTCCGGCATCCAGCCGACGGCCGACTCGTTCCACCTCGGCAACTACCTGGGCGCGGTGCGGCACTGGGTGGCCCTGCAGGAGACCCACGACGCGTTCTACTGCGTGGTCGACCTGCACGCGATCACCGCGGGCCACGACCCCAAGGTGCTCAAGCAGCGGTCCCGGTTGGCCGCGGCGCAGCTCTTCGCCGTCGGGCTCGACCCGGAGCGCAGCACCCTCTTCGTCCAGTCGCAGGTGCCCGAGCACCCGCAGCTGGCCTGGGTGCTCGGCTGCATCACCGGCTTCGGCGAGGCCGGCCGGATGACCCAGTTCAAGGACAAGTCGCAGAAGCAGGGCGGTGAGCGGGCCAGCGTGGGCCTCTTCACGTACCCGATCCTGCAGGCCGCCGACATCCTGCTCTACCAGGCCAACGCCGTCCCGGTCGGCGAGGACCAGCGCCAGCACCTGGAGCTCTCCCGCGACCTGGCCCACCGGTTCAACACGCTGTTCGGGCCGACCTTCACCGTGCCGGCGCCGCACATCGTCAAGGACACCTCGAAGATCACCGACCTGCAGGACCCGACGGCCAAGATGTCGAAGTCGTCCTCCTCGCCGGCCGGCATCATCGACCTGCTGGAGGACCCGGCCCGCTCGGCCAAGAAGATCCGCTCGGCGGTCACCGACACCGGGCGCGAGATCGTCTTCGACGCGGAGACCAAGCCCGGCATCTCCAACCTCCTCACGATCTACTCGGCGCTCTCCGGCCGCGGCATCGACGACCTGGTGGCCGCGTACGCGGGCAAGGGCTACGGCGACCTGAAGAAGGACCTCGCCGAGGTGGTGCGGGAGTTCGTCACCCCGATCCAGGAGCGCACCCGCGCCTACCTGGACGACCCGGCCCAGCTCGACAAGCTGCTCGCCCACGGCGCCGAGAAGGCCCGTGCGGTCGCCGCGGCGACGCTGCGGACGGCGTACGAGCGGGTGGGGTTCTTCCCGCCGGTGCGCTCCGAGTAGCGGCCCGGACGCGACGGAACGGGTGGGGACGCAGTCGGTGGCCGGAGGGGTGGCGCGGAGCGTGGATCGCAGGGACGGGGCACCGGATGCCGGTGACACCCTCCAGATCGGGATCGCGGTGGACATTCCCGAGCCGTGGGGCGGGATGCTGACCCGCCGCCGGGTCGAGGCGGGTGATCCGCAGGCGGTCCCGGCGCACGTCACGTTGCTCGGGCCCACCGAGATTCCGGTGGCCGCGCTGCCCGCCGTCGAGGCGCACCTCGCCGCGGTGGCCGCCGCCCACCTGCCGTTCACCCTGCACCTGCGGGGCACCGGCACGTTCCGCCCGGTGACCCAGGTGGTGTTCGTGGCGGTGGCGGCCGGGATCAGCGAGTGCGAACTGCTCGCCGCCGCCATCAGGTCGGCGCCCGAGCTGCACCGGGAGACCCGCTTCCCGTACCACCCGCACGTGACCGTGGCGCAGGACGTCGCCCCCGAGGCCCTGGACAAGGCGTACGAGGACCTGGCCGACTTCTCCGCGCTGTTCGAGGTGGAGGCGTTCACCCTGTTCTCGCACAGCGGGCAGGCCCGGTGGCAGCCGCGCCGGGACTTCCGGCTCGGCGGTTGAGCTGAGCGCGCGGCCCGGCTGCCCTCGCATCGGCCACGGATCGGCGAGGATGACCTCGTGAACGTGATCGGCCGGATCGAGGCCAGTCTCGGCCGCCGGATCGACGCGGCCCGGGAGCGCCTGCCCGGCTTCGACCACCTGTGGCGGGCGGGCGTCCTCTACGGCGACGTGCTGGGTGGCCGGCTCGCCGCGGCGATCGCATACTACGGCTTCTTCGCGGTCTTCGCGCTCGCCCTGGTCGGGTACTGGATCCTCGGCTCGATCCTGCAGGACAACGACGAGGTCAGCCGGGCCGCGGCTGACTTCCTCCAGAAGAACCTGCCCTTCCTCAACGCGCAGCAGATCGCGGAGAGCAGCGGCAGGGTCGGCGTGGTCGGTCTGATCATCCTGGTCTTCACCGGGATCGGCTGGGTGGAGGCGATCCGCTCCTCGCAGCGGCTGATGTACGGCTTCAACCAGCAGCCCGGCAACCTGGTCGTCCGCCGCGTGGTCGACCTGGGCGTACTGGTCGCGGTCTTCGTGCTGCTCGGCGTCTCGGTGGCCGCCGTCGACGCGCTGGAGTCCCTGCTGCGCTTCCTGCTGCGCAGCACCGGCTTCGTCGGGCTGACCACGGTCAGCGTGCTGCTCAGCGTTCTCGTCAACGCGGTGCTGGCGACTGCGCTGCTGGTGGCGGTGCCCCGGCTGCGAATGAGTCGCCGCCGGCTGCGACCGGCCGTCCTGATGATCGCCGTCGGCATCACCCTGCTGAACACGGTCGGGCGGTACTACGTCGTGCGGACCGAGCGGAACCCGGCGTACACCGTGGTGGCCACCGCGGTGGGCCTGCTGCTCTACCTCTACCTGCTCAACCAGTTGGTGCTCTTCGGCGCCGCCCTGGCGGCCACCAGCCGGTACGGGCGGGTGGTGGACCTGGCCTCGGGGCCGTCGGCGGCGGAGGTGGACGTGGAGATCGACGAGGAGACCGAACCGGGTACGCCGGGAGGGGCGGGCTGACATGCGGATCGAGATCGACCCGACCTCGGCCGTGCCGCCGTACGAGCAGGTGCGAGGCCAGCTCGCCCGGATGATCGGCGACGGCCGGTTGCCGGTCGGCACCCGGCTGCCCGCGGTCCGGCAGCTCGCCACCGACCTGGGGCTGGCGGTGAACACGGTGGCCCGGGCGTACCGGGAGCTGGAGGGGGCGGGGCTGGTGGAGACCCGCGGGCGGCACGGCACCGTGGTGGCCCCGGGGCGCGACGACGCGACCGACCGGCTGCACCGGGCCGCCACCGAGTACGTCGCCGAGGCGGTACGGCTCGGGGTGCCGGCCGAGCGGGCGCTGGCCCTGGTCCGCGCCGCCCTCGATGCCGCCCGCCCCGGCTGACCGGGTGCGGACGACCGACACGGGGTGCCGCATCCTGCGGTTTTCGTCGCTGCGGAAAGGCCGGTTCGCCGTGGAAGGAGTGGACGTTGTGGTGGGAGACGCTGCGGTTGGGGGGATTGTGGCCCCTCCCGGGGTTGCGAGCGACCATGATGAGCCGGTGGGCGCACTCGTGACACTGGACCTGCCGGACGACTCGCCGATGGTCGGCCTGCCCTGGATCATCACCTTCGGGCCGCTCGGCGACGCCGACGAGTGGGAGCCGGTCGTCTGCGGGCCGTACGAACGGCCGCACGCGCTCGCCCTGGCCGAGGCGGTGGTCGCCGACGAGCAGCTGATGGCGGTGGTCGAGCCGTTGCTGCCGGCGCTGTCGGCGGAGGAGATCCGCAGCGAGATCGCCGCCGCGCAGATCGCCGCCGAGGACGAGGCGGCCCAGATCGACGCGGCCGATCTCTACGGCGACTTCGAGGACACGATCGACGAGGAGCTGGAGCGGGCGGCCGAGCAGGAGCCGTCGCCGCAGCCGGCCACGGCGCCCACCCCGGCCGAGCTGCACGACGGCTTCGTCCGGATCGCGAAGCTGCTGGCCGGCAAGGGCGCCTGAGCCCGACGAGGGGTCCCCGATGGACACCGGCGCCCCGGGAAGCGGACTCCCCGAGGCGCCGGCGCCACCTCACCCCCCACCACAAGGGGTCGGTAGCCCAGCCGCCCGTCGGCGCGGGGCACAACGGACGACCAGGTCAATGGCGGGTTACCCGGCTCAGCG
>JBARAE010000108.1:0-2346 GCA_049791715.1 Micromonospora sp. | reverse complement strand
CACCTCGGCCGCGGCGAACGGCGCCGACCACGCGAGTCATGCCGGCCGCGGCGAACGGCGGTGACCGCCTGCGCGGACCCGGCCGGCTGCCGCACCCCGCGTGGATCAGGTTCGCCGGCCCGCCAGGTGGCCGTGGGCAGCGCCACGCGGGACCGGGTTACGGTGGCCGGGTGAGGGCGTACGCGGCGGTGCTGCTCGCAGGGGGCGCGGCCCGCCGGATGGGCGGGGTGGACAAGCCCGCCCTTGCGGTCGGCGGCCGGCCGATGCTGCACCGGGTGCTGGCGGCGGTCGGCGATGCCGAGCCGCGGATCGTGGTCGGCCCGGCCGACGCGGTCCCCGAGGGCGTACGGGTGACCCGCGAGGACCCGCCGGGCGGTGGCCCGGTCGCCGCCACCGCGGCCGGACTCGCCCTGCTCGACCCCGGTACGACGATCGTCGCCCTGCTCGCCGGGGATCTGCCGCTGCTCACCGCCGAGGCGGTCGCCGACCTGCTGGGGCAGCTCTCCGGATCGTCCGTCGACGGGGTCTGGTACCTGGACGACGAGGGGCGCCGGCAGCAGCTCTGCGGGGTGTGGCGGGTGGCCGCGCTGCGGGGCGCGCTCGACCGGCTCGCCGGGGAGCGGGGCGGCACCCTCGACGGGGCGTCGATGCGGGCGCTGCTGGCGGGGCTGACCGTGCGGGAGGTCGCCTGGTCGGGTGCCGGGCCGCCGCCGTGGTTCGACTGCGACACTGACGAGGACGTACGCCGGGCCGAGGAGTGGACACGATGACGGTGATGGACGACTGGGTCACGGCGGCCTGCGCCGAGCTGGGCCTCGACCCGGGTCAGGTGTCGGTGCCGGTCGTGCTCGACCTGGCCAAGGACGTGGCGCACCAGGTGCTGCGCCCAGGGGCGCCGGTCACGGCGTACCTGTTGGGCCTCGCCGTGGGCCGTGGTGCGGATCTGGGCGACGCCGCCGCCCGACTGAGCCAGTTGGCCGGCACCTGGCCGGTCGAGCTGGACGGCACCGCACCGGCCGGATGAGCCGTTTCCACCGGCCCGTCCGCTGTCCAGGCGGGCCGCTGTCCGATCCCGGTCCGGCTTGATTTGAGCCTCACCCTGCGTGGGTAGGGTGACCGTGACGGACGGAGGCGATCATGACGGCAGACCACCCCTCGGCGCCGATGAGTGACCCCGCCGGCGCGACGCCGGAGCAGTACGAGTCGATCCTGCTGGACGAGCCGACCACGGCCGACCTGCGGGCGAAGGTCACCGAGGCGTGGCGGGAGTTCGCCCGGGCGCTGGCCGCCCAGCTCGCGGCCCTGCCGGCCGGCGCGCACCTGGAGCTGACCCTCGATCCGACCGCCTCGGGCACCGGGGACGCCGTCTACTCGATCAGCGTGGACGTCGGCGAGGAAGGGAAGCTCTGGGCGCGGGCCGTCGGCAACTCCACCCTGCCACCGGGCTACCGGCTGGACCGGGCGGCGGTGGCCGACATGATCGCGCTCGGCTGGTCCCCGCCCGGGGTGGTCGAGGGGTCCGGCGAGAACTTCGGCCTGGACTGCGCCGTCGCCGAGTCCACCCGGCTGGCCACCGTGCTGTCCCGGACGCTGCGCGACGTCTACGGCGCGCCGCACCCCGCCTTCCTGGTCTACCTGGTGCACGACGCGGAGGGGGAGCCCCTGCCGGTGGAGCAGCTCGGCACCGCCCGCAGCGAGTTCGGCCCCGACCGGAACGTCGAGACCGACCTCGACGAGGCGCTGGCCGCGGCGGCCACCGCGCAGGCCGTCGAGGGCGACGTCCTGGCGCTGGAGGAGCGGGTCCGCACCGTCGTCTCCACCATGCTCAAGTCGAATTCCGACCAGTTGCAGATCGATTCGGACGGCGACATCAACATCCGCGCCGGCTCCGCGATGGTCTTCGTCCGGGTACGCGACAACCCGCCCCTGGTCGACGTCTTCTCGCCGGTGCTCACCGAGGTGGAGCCGACCGAACGGCTCTACGTGAAGCTCTCCGAGCTGACCAACCGCATGCCGATCGGTCGCCTGTACTGCGCGGACGACACGGTGTGGGCCTCCATCCCGGTCTTCGGCCGGAACTTCCAGGCCACCCACCTGATGCTCGCCGTGCAGGTGATGACCGGGCTGGCCGACGAGCTGGACGACCGACTGCACGGCGAGTTCGGCGGCAAGCGCTTCTTCGGCGAGGGCGACAAGCCGGCCCGCGCTGAGTCGGGCGAGCACCGCACCGGCATGTACCTCTGACGAACCCCACCCGCACCGACGCCGCCCGCCTCCGCGCGTGAGGCCCCAGGCGGGCGGCGCCCGGGCGGAAGGTGCCCGGGCGGGGGACGCCCGGGTGGAGGG
>JBARAE010000107.1:0-5092 GCA_049791715.1 Micromonospora sp. | reverse complement strand
CCGGTGGGCTGGACGACGGGCCGCTGCGGAGAGAACCGTCAGTCGTCGTTCAGGATGGTGCCGACCGCGACCGGGTCCGCCAGGCGCAGCCCCGGCACGCCCGTGACGAACAGCTTCAGCTGCTCGTCCGCCTCGACCTTCTGGTCACCGCGTACGGTCACCGGGAAGGCCAGCGACGTCCGGCCCGCCGCCAGGGTCTGGCAGCCGACGTACGAGTCGTAGTCGGCCCCCGCCTGGGCGGTGCTGCCGTACGTGGCGGCGCAGATCGTCGCCGGCTCGGAGAGCGGCCGGGACAGCGTCACCGTGAACGTCATCGCGCTGTCACCCTTGTCGCCCTCGGCCACCGACACGTCGGCCACGGTCAGCGAAGCCCGGGACCGGAACCGCGCCACCTGCGGGTCGTGGTCACTCGCGCCCCGGTCGCCGATGCCCTCGGCCTCCGGGGAGTAGTCGGCGTTGATGTGGGCCGAGCGGATCTGCACGAGATCGCCGTGCAGCTTGCCGTTGACGAACAGGTTGTCCAGCGTCTGGGCCTGCCCCTGGTACGTGTACGAGTAGGCCGCCGCCGGCACATCCGCGGCCAGGTCGTCCCAGAGGTTGTGCATTCCGGCCGTGTAGAGCGGGCCGAGCTGATCCGACGGGGTCGGGTTCTCGGCGGTGGCGATCGGGTCGTCCGGCCGCGGGAAGACGTTCAGGTCACCGCCGTAGATCACCCGGGCGTTCGGCTCGCTCGCCTCGATGGCCTGCACCAGCGCCGCGCCGTACGCCGCCTGCTCCCGGCGCTGCCCCACCCGGCCGTCCGGTCCGGACGAGTAGTGGTTGCTCAGCGCCCACAGCGTGTAGTGCTCGGTCGAGCCCGGTGCCGCCGCCACGGTGAACTTCCCGACCTGCGGAGCGCGGGTGTAGACGTTCGTGCCGTCCACGCCGGTGGAGCGGTCCACGTCGGACGGCAGCACCGCGTTGAGCGCCTTCGGGTTCTGCACGTCCGTGTTGGACGGCAGCCCCGCCGAGCGGTACTCCACCGTCGGGGCGGAACCCAGGATCGGGTCGGTCGCCGTCGCCTCGGCCAGCGTCAGCCGGTCCGTGCGGTAGAGGAACGCCGAGGTGATGCCCCGGGCGTCCGCGCCGGTGCGGTCGTACGCGGCCGCGTAGGCGGGGCCGCCGTTCGCCGCGATGGCCAGCGCCAGCTCCTGGATGGTGTCCGGCGCGCCGTCGGCGTTGTTGGTGTCGCCGCAGACCAGCGTGCCGTCGGTGACCGTGCAGATGTCCTGGTCCTCGGCCTCCTGGACCATCACCAGGTCCGGGCTGTGCAGGGCGTTGACGATCTGCCGGGCCTCCACGCCCAGCCGGGCGGTGTACTCCGCCTCGTCGGCCGGCACGTAGTCGAACGGCGGGGAGACACCGGCGCAGCCCGCGTTGCCGGCGAAGTCACAGCCGTCGAACGGGTCGTCCCGGTAGTCGTACAGGTTCTCCAGGTTGTAAGTGGCCACCGCGACCTCCTGGTCACGGTTCGCCGGCTGCGGCGGGTTGTTCGCCGCCGGGTCGGCGCCCCCCGTCAGGGTGAGCTGCTCCGCCTGAACCGTGTACTTGCTGAACGCGTACGAGATCGCGCCGTAGGCGTCCTCGGTCAGCGTGTCGAACGTCCGGGCCGGGGGCAGCAGCGCGGTCGAGTCGCCCTCGGTCGCCTTCACGCCGCCCGCGCCGATCAGGATCCGCTGCGGGTTACCGTTGTCGAACAGCTGGCCGGGGACGTCGTCCAGCGGGTGCGCGTCGCGGAACGTCCGGCGGGCGTACGGGTCGCTCCGCTGCATCAGCGGGTCCTCACGGTCCAGCACGTAGATCTCGGAGTCGGCCGTGGAGGTGTAGACGTGCCGGGGGGCGGTGACGCCGCTGCCGACACGCACCCGCAGCCGAGCGCCCTCGTGCCGCTCCCAGAAGAGGTCGGCGGCGGCGGCGTCGGCCGGCGGCCGGGCGTCGTCCACCTGCACGGCGGTGTCCACGTCCAGCCCGGAGTCGAGCTTGCGGACCAGTGAGGCGCT
Source organism: Micromonospora sp. (assembly GCA_049791715.1). Classification (GTDB taxonomy): domain Bacteria; phylum Actinomycetota; class Actinomycetes; order Mycobacteriales; family Micromonosporaceae; genus Micromonospora. Next base: position 3,053 of record JBARAE010000107.1, on the reverse strand, counting down.
GGAGAGCTGGGTCTGGTTGAAGTACTCCGACACCCGGCCCCGGAGCACCACCTCGTCGCCGACGGTCGGCGCGTAGCCGCCGATCAGCGTGGTGAACGAGCCCGTGAAGACGAAGATGCCGTCCGAGCTGAGCGGGTCGCCGTCCTCGGTGCCCTTGCGGCTCTGCAGGTAGAAGCCGTACTGGCTGGCCCCGGCCGAGGTGCGGGTGAGCGACTTCTGGGTGATCACGCCGCGCACGTCGTACAGCGTGGAGCTGGTGCTGTTGCCGCTGGCCGGGGCGAGCGGCGACCGGTCGGTGCTGCCCTTCTCGTCGTCTCCGGTACGGCCCTGCACCTCACCCACCGACAGCACCTTCGTCACCTGCACCGTGAGGCCGCAGGTCGCGGTGCCGCCGTCGGCGTCGGTCGAGGTGAGCGTGACCGCGTACGAGCCGGCCGGCAGGCCGGTGGCGGTGACCGTGGCGCTGGCGGTACCGCCGACCCCGGTGGCCGCGGTGAACGCGGTACGGGTGATCGAGCCGCTCGCCGGCGCCGGGCTGACGGCGCTGACCGCGAGGTCGGTGATGGTGTCGTCCGCGTCGGTGGCGGTGACCTCACGGGTCGCGGTGCCGCCCGCCTCGACGGTCAGCGGACCGCCGCAGGTCAGCGTGGCCGGCTGGTCCACAGGGCCGCCGTCGCCGTTGTCGATGGTGTGCGCGCCGAGCCCGTCGAACGTGTCCGTCGCGAAACCCGCCCACTGGACGGCCGGGTCGAAGGCGTCCGAGGGGTCGGTGTCCCCGGCGGTGATCGAGGCGAGCCGGCGCAGGGTGTTGTCGGCGGTGCTGGTGACCCCGCTGCCCCACTCGGTGCCCGGGTCGACGCCGACCTGCCCGATCGAGTCGAGCACCGTGCTGCCCTTGCGCAGCACGATCGCGTCGTCGCCGTTGAACAGGCTGGCGCCGGTGGTCTGGTCGGCCTGGGCGAGGATCGCCGGCGCGGCCGAGGCCGCGGCGAAGACGAAGGTGTCACCTGCGGCGACGGTGCCGGTCAGGGCGAGCGCCGTGGCCGTGGTGCTGCCGTTGAAGTACAGCTGCAGCTGGTAACCGCCGGCGGTCAGGTCGACCGGCGCGCCGGGGCCGGTGTAGAGCTCGATCGCCTTGTTGTTGGACGAGCCCTCGACGTACTCGGAGATGAACAGGTCGGTGGGCGCGGCGCTGGCCGCGGTGGGTGCGACGCCGATGGCCGTGGCAGAGACGGCGGCGGCGGTCGCGAGCGCGGCGAAGGTGCGGCGCGGGCGCATGAAGCCTCCACGATGGGTGGACAGGAACTAACGCACGTTAAGGGGCATTGATGTCCGCCGTCCATCCCCCCGGCAGTCCGTGTGGTGAACTTCCGGTCAGTGGGTGGTGTCCAGTCGATGCACCAGCTCGACGACGTCGGCGCCGTATTCGCACCACTCCCGGTCCGGGCGGTAGCCCAGTTCGGCGTTGACCTTGAGCATCGCCTCGTTGGCCTGGGCGTTCCAGGTCTGCACCTCGGTCAGCGCCGGCTCCGCGGAGCGCAACTCCAGCAGCATCCGCGCCTTGATCGCCCGGTCGATGCCGTAGCCGCGGTGGTCCTGCACCACGATCGTGTCGTACTGGTCGGCCCGGGTCGGGTGCTGGGCCGGCACCACCACCTCGGTCAGGCCGGCCACCTCCCCGGTCTGCTCGTGCAGGGTGAGCACGATGTACGGCTTCATGCCGCGCCGGTGCAGCGTGTCCAGGCTGTCCCGCAGCCGCTGTGGGTCGTACGAGCTGGGACGCAGCTCGCCGTCGTCGACGTCGCGCACCTCCGCCTTGGCCCGCGCGTACGCCTCGATCAGGTCGTCCGGCGGCCCGCCCGGGCAGAACTCCAGGTGGTAGCCCGCGCCGATGCCGGTGGCCATCTCGGCCAGCGCCGGCCAGTCCACCGTGCTGAGGTCGAGCACGCTGCGGGTCTCCACGTACTCCCGGATGAAGCCCAGCGACTCGTAGAAGGCCACGGCCGGGGTGTCCCCGACCACCTCCACGCCGATCGACCGGAAGCCCTCGTCCCGGATCCGGCGCGCGGCCAGCTTGACCAGGGTGCGGCCGAGCCCGGTGCGCCGGACCGTCGGGTGCACCAGCACCTCGAGCACGCCGATGCCGCCGAGCAGCAGCACCTGGACCTGCCCCAGGATCTGCCCCGGGGTGCCGTCCGCGGCCGGCTCCGCCTGGGCCACCCAGGAGATCCGCCGCTCGCCGGGCATCACCTCGGAGAGGTACTCCCGCAGGGAACTCTCCCGCCAGGGCGGATCCTGCGGGAGGTCGGCCGCCAGGACCGCGTTCAGCGTGTCCAGCAGCGACGCGATCTCGGCGGACGACGCGGTCCGGGGATCCCACTCGCGCACCATCACCCGTCTAGCTTGCCGTCAACGGCTGTCCGGGGGAAGGGCTTAGTTCTCCAATGTATGCGGACGATCACTTCCCGTACGGCTGAGCCGTCCGTACTCGTTCGCCTTGTCGAAGACGTTCTGGGCGTACCGGCGCACGTCGTTGTAGGAGAGGATCGCCCCCCACCAGTCGCCCGGGATGGTCATGTTCCGACCACCCGCGCAGAGGTAGTTGCCGGCGGCGAGGGCGGCGTCGTCGATGTCGTGCGGGTCCTTCCGGCCGTCGTTGTCCGCGTCGACGCCGACCGCCTGCCAGGTGGTCGGGATGAACTGCATCGGCCCGATCGCCCGGTCGTAGACGGTGTCCCGGTCGAGCTGGCCCCGGTCGGTGTCGAGGATCCGGGAGCGGCCGCCCTGCCCGTCGAGCGGGTCGCCGATGATCTCCGGCTCGGCCCGCCCGGTCGACTTGAGGGTGGCGCCGTTGGCCGACCCGTGCCCCGACTCGACGTACCCGATGGCGGCCAGCGTGGTCCAGCTGAGCTGGCAGCCCCGGTGCGTCTGGGCGAGCACCAGCTCGGCGTAGCCGTACGCCTGCATCGCCACCGTCGGGATGCCGGTGACCGCGCTGGCTTGCTGGGCCCACGCGGCGAGGGCGTCGGCCGGGCGGCCGGTGGGCGCCGGGC